>JBFEXN010000169.1:0-3539 GCA_041562655.1 Sulfurimonadaceae bacterium | reverse complement strand
TACAGAACTGAGTATTGATCTTCGTCAGATGATACTTGCCCTGGAAACAACGGTTGATCTAGTTGGGATGAATGATACAAATCATGGTAAGCGGGTTGGATTTATCGCGAGTCAGATTGGGCATCGTCTCGGATACAGTGAGCAGGATATCAGCTTCTTGTTTGAATTAGGCTTGTTACATGACTGTGGTGTTTCGACTGAGCAGATGCATAGCAATCTTGTTAACCACTTTGACTGGGAAGATGCCCATATACACTGTCGTATAGGTTATGATCTTTTGAAAAACTTTGAGCCTCTCTCAAAGTTCGCTATCCCGATTCTTTATCATCATACTGCCTTTGAAGAGCTGAATCAATTGGATATCAGTGTACATGATGCGAAGATGGCAAACCTTATCTTCCTCTCAGACAGGATCGATGTTACGGCAGCTTCACACTATGGATCAGACATCCTGTTAGCCAGACATGAGATCGTAAAATCAATTAAGGATTACAGTGGGACATATTTTGATCCAAAACTTGTTGAGGCATTTCTTGAACTGGAAAAATCAGAAGCATTTTGGATAGCCTTGGAAGACAGACATATTACACGTTATACATGGGATATGGGCCAATTTGAGAGTGCCACGGAACTAAGTATATCCCAATTAAAACAGTTGTCATTGATAATGGCATATATCGTTGATCAAAAGAGCCCATTTACTGCACAGCACTCCGCACGTGTTGGTTGCTTGGCTAAGTATATCGCATCACGGTATGGTCTCTTTGAGGAGCAGTGTGAAAAAATCGAAATCGCAGGATTTCTACATGATATTGGCAAGCTTAGAACACCAGATAATATCCTGGAAAAGCCCGGAAAGCTGACAGAAACGGAACGTTCTATTATGAACCAGCACAGTTATGAGACATTTGAGATCTTACGCCATATAAAAGGCCTGGAAGAAGTGTCTGCTTGGGCAGCCTTTCACCATGAGGGCTTAAACGGTGCAGGATATCCTTTTCACCCAAGAGAGAAAGACTTAAGTATTGAAGCCCGCATTATTGCTGTCGCAGATGTCTTTCAGGCCTTGGTCCAAAACAGACCATACAGAGAGGGCATGTCCTTAGAAAAGGTACTAAGTATTCTAAATGAGTTTGTACAGAGTGGAAAGCTTGATGAGACCATAGTGGATCTCGTTAAAAAAGAGAGTAGTAAATGTTTTGAGATCGCACGAGGTGAGGCTGAAGAAAACAAGGAAAGTGAGATTCCATTTTTTAAGATAGACAAAGAGTGTCGTTTAGAAAGTTAAAGGATCTTGTGAGATGGATATTAAAGGGGTGTCTTTCCCTTCCTAGAAGGGAAAAGCGGGTCGTTTTGTTTGGGGGATTACATCATCCCCGGCATGCCGCCCATTCCAGGCATTTGGCTCATGTCTGGTCCAGGTAGTCCTGCATCTTCGTGTTTTGCATCGAAGATAGCTGCTTCAGTGGTAAGAAGCATAGACGCTACTGATGTAGCATTTGTCAAGGCAACGCGTTCAACTTTCAATGGATCGATGATACCAGCTTCAAACATATCTACATATTCTCCAGTAGCAGCATTAAAACCGATGGTCTCAGATTCCGCATTCTCTATTGTGTTGACGACAACACCTGTGTCAAAGCCTGCATTGGCAGAGATCTGTTTTACAGGTGCTTTGATAGCACGAAGAATGATCTCAGCACCAATGCGTTGATCGCCTTCTAGATCGCTTAGAGATACTTTTGATGCTGCGCGGATAAGTGCCGCACCACCACCAATAACGATACCTTCTTCAACAGCAGCCTTAGTCGCTGAAAGGGCATCATCGACACGGTCTTTTTTCTCTTTCATCTCAGTCTCTGTTGCTGCACCGACTTTGATAACAGCCACACCGCCTGAAAGTTTGGCAAGACGTTCTTGTAGTTTTTCTTTGTCATATTCAGAAGTCGTTGTCTCCATCTGCGTCTTGATCTCAGCAATACGTGCTTGAACACCAGCTTTAGCGCCTGCACCGTCCACGATAACCGTATTGTCTTTATCGATAACAACACGAGCTGCTTCACCAAGGTCTTCGATAGTCGTTGTCTCTAAGGTACGGCCAACCTCTTCAGAGACGACTTGACCACCTGTAAGCACACCGATATCTTGTAGCATCGCTTTACGTCTGTCACCAAACCCCGGAGCTTTGACCGCAGAGATATTAAGAACGCCACGCATCTTGTTGACAACCAGTGTTGCTAATGCTTCACCTTCGACATCTTCAGCGATGATAAGAAGTGGACGATTGGTCTTTTGAACCTGCTCCAATACCGGTAAAAGGTCTTTAAGATTAGAGATCTTAGAGTCAAACAGAAGGATAAACGGATGATCTATCTCAGCTGTCATCTTCTCCGTGTTTGTGATGAAGTACGGGCTTAGGTAACCACGGTCAAACTGCATACCTTCAACAACATCGAGTTCGTCCGAGATACCCTTTGCTTCTTCAACAGTGATAACACCGTCTTGGCCGACTTTGTCCATTGCCTCAGCGATCATATCACCGATAGCCGTGTCCGAGTTTGCAGAGATAGAAGCTACCTGAGCGATCTCAGTCTTGTCGGATACACTTTTTGATGCTGCTTTGAGGTTGTCCAAAATAGAGTTAGTCGCTTTGTCCATACCGCGTTTTACTTCAACCGGGTTAGCACCAGCAGTGATGTTACGTAGGCCTTCTTGATAGATGGCATTGGCTAGGACAGTTGCCGTAGTCGTACCGTCTCCTGCCTCATCAGCAGTTTTTGATGCCACTTCTTTTACAAGTTGAGCCCCCATGTTCTCCAAAGAGTCTTTTAATTCGATTTCACGTGCAACAGAAACACCATCTTTTGTCAGTGTTGGAGCACCGAAGCTTTTTTGGATTAAGACATTACGACCGCGTGGTCCCATTGTCACCTTAACTGCATCGGCGAGTTTTTGAACACCACTTGCGAGTGCATTACGTGCCTGATCTGAAAAAATTATCTCTTTTGCCATTTTGTATCTCCTTCTATAGTGTATAAATTATTTAACGATTCCCAAAAGGTCATCAACTTCCATAACTAGATAAGTAGTGCCATCGAGTGTTAATTCACTTCCTGAGTACTTCCCGAATACTACGGTGTCGTTGACAGCTACATCTTCTACATCCTTGCTTACAGCGAGTACTTTACCTTGTGAAGGCTTCTCCTTGGCACTGTCTGGGATATAGATTCCTGAAGCAGTTGTCTTTGCCTCTTCTACGCGTTGGATTAAAACACGTTTACCTAATGGTTGAAAGTTCATAGTGTCTCCTTTATCTATTATTAACGATATATGTTGCGGAATTCTACAAAATAATTCATTGTATGTCAATACATTTAGCCGATATGACTAAAGTTAAATTAGTCATAGTTATAAACTATTGTTTAGTCATCTTAAGTCAAATTAATTTTCTTTGACTTTTAGAAAACAATAAGCATTGAGGATGTATAATTCCACCCTCTTAAAAATGTGTCAAGGTAGCTCAGCTGGTTAGAGCACTG
>JBFEXN010000168.1:0-3539 GCA_041562655.1 Sulfurimonadaceae bacterium | reverse complement strand
TGGGTGTTATATGGGCGATTAAGACGGGTCAGTTCGACGATGAAGAGAAGATGATGAACTCAGTTCACTTTGATGGAGAGCAAGAGCTTAACGAAGCGGCAGAGAAAGAACGACGTAAAAAAGAGTATAGCTCACAAGAGAAAATTAAATAGAATATAAAATTTTTTGTCGATATGATGTTAGATTGAGAGTTTAGAAGAGAAGTCTTCGGGTAAGGTTACCCGAAAAGTAGGACTATTTAAGACCTGCGATATAAGCAGAAACAGCTTTGATATCAGCGTCAGAGTAAGCAGCTACTTGACCTTTCATCAATGCACCCATACCTTTGATGTTACGAGTACCAGCTTTATAACCTTTTAGAGCTTCTTCAGTTTTAGCAGCATCCCAACCACTGATTACTTCAGATTTGTTAAGAGCTTTCTTTTCACCTTTAGCACCATGACATGCAACACATTTTTTGTAAAGAGCAGCACCATCAGCTGCCATAAGAGTTGAACCAGCTACGATAAGAGCAAGAGCAATTTTTTTCATTGTAAATCTCCGAAATTAAAATTTGCTCGCATTATATAGTTAAGATTCTTATAGTATAGTTAAAAATTATTTTGCTCATCGTGTGTATGGCTCCATGCAGGCTTTTACCTTTTTATCAACTCTTCTTTGCTAGAATCGCGTATTATAAAATATCATAAGGCAAAATTATGAAGTACACAGATAAAGATCTAAGCGGAAAGACTATTCTGATCACAGGTGGGGCTGGTTTTATCGGTTCGAACCTTGCATTTTATTTTCAAGAAAACCATCCCGAAGCCAAGGTCGTCGTCTATGACTGTTTTCGTAGTGGTGAGACACTTTCAAACGGAAACTTGAAAAGCTTTGGCCATTTTAAAAACCTTATAGGCTTTAACGGTGAGATAATCAGTGGTGATATCAATGACCCAGACGGAATAAAAAACTTAAAAGAGAACTATAGGTTCGATTACATCTTTCATGAAGCAGCCATCTCTGATACGACAGCACTTGAACAAGACCTGATGATAAAGACAAATGTAAATGCCTATAAAGAACTGCTTGAGATGGCGATGTTACACGGTGCAAACATGATCTATGCTTCTTCTGCGGCGACATATGGCGATGCCCCTTCTCCTCAGCGTGTAGGAAGAGAAGCGCCACAGAATGTGTATGGTTTCTCGAAACTTTCCATGGATCATCTCTCAAAAGAGTACATGAAAAGAGCAGGTATATCTATCGTTGGACTTCGCTACTTCAATGTCTATGGGCCACATGAATATTTTAAAAACACGACAGCTTCTATGGTCTTACAGTTTGGGCATCAGCTTCTTGCGGGTAAAAACCCACGATTGTTTGAGGGTTCTGACAAGATATTGAGGGATTTTATCTACATCGAGGACATCATCCAGGCCAATATCAAGGCAATGCATCCAAATGAAAGTGGTGTCTACAACGTAGGAACAGGTAAGGCCCGATCGTTTCAGGACATTGTTGATATCTTGCAAAAAGAGTTGGGTACTTCTTTTGAGTGCGAGTATATCCCAAATCCATTTATCGGATCATATCAGTTTCATACGGAAGCAGATATCGAGTCAAGCCGCACAGGGCTTGGTTATGAGCCTGCCTATGAGATGGAAGATGGGATCAAGGCTTACGTCAAAGAGATCAAACGTATCTATGAAACAGAAGTGCAAAAATGATAGAGAGTCTGCGCAATACAAAACCTAATATCTTGGTTGTAGGGGATCTGATGATCGACCATTATCTTTGGGGGGATTGTGATCGAATCTCACCTGAAGCACCTGTACAGGTCGTGAATGTAGCTAAAGAGACTGCAGTGCTTGGTGGAGCGGGAAATGTCGTCAACAATCTCCATGCACTGGGCGCGAGTGTTAGTGTAGCTTCTGTCATCGGACAAGACGAGATAGGAAAAGAACTCCTGATGATGTTGAAAAGCATCGGCGTGAAAACGGAGGGGCTGATTACGCAAGAAGGAAGAAAGACGAGTAAGAAATCTCGCGTTATCGCCTCAAATCAACAGATACTTCGATATGACAAAGAGAGCAAAGAGGATATAACACAAACATCGGTCGACAAGATCATATCAGCGATCAAAAAAGACCTTTTTCTTTATGACATGATCATTCTTTCGGATTATGGCAAGGGCGTGTTGACGCCTGGCCTTTGCCAAGAGATCATCTCTGTAGCAGCGACTCAACATAAAAGAGTGCTGGTCGATCCAAAAGGAAAAGACTACAGCAAGTACAAAGGTGCCCATTTTCTGACACCAAACAAGAAAGAGGCCTGTGAAGCTACGGGCATTGATATAGTCGATGATGAGAGTTTACTGCGTGCAGGTGAATGGTTACGTACAGAGTGTGAACTTGAACTTTCTATGATCACCCTTTCAGAAGACGGTATCGCTATCTTTGATGACAAGATGCATAAGGTTCCAACGGTGGCCAAAGAAGTGTTTGATGTGACAGGAGCCGGAGATACGGTGATATCATCTTTGGCATATGCGATATCAAGTGGAAAAGATATTGTCTCGGCAGCGCAATTTGCCAATGCAGCGGCAGCGGTGGTCGTCGGAAAGATCGGATCGGCAACAGCGACGATGGATGAGATCGAAGCCTATGAATCGACTATTCACCAAAGCAGTTCTGACATGCACATCAAAAGCCGTGATGAGATAGCCGAAGTTGTCAAGAAAGCACATGATAAAAATCAACGTATCGTATTTACAAATGGCTGTTTTGATATCTTGCACCTGGGTCATGTTAAATACCTTGAGATAGCAAAAAGCTTTGGGGATATACTGATCGTCGGTCTTAATGCGGACAGCTCGGTACGTGAACTTAAGGGACCTGAGCGACCGATTAATCCCGAGTATGACTGAGCCTATCTTTTGGCCGCCTTTGAGGTAGTGGATTTTGTCGTGATCTTCTCAGAAGAGACGCCTCATGATTTGATAAAGATGATTGAACCGGATGTCTTGGTCAAGGGTGGTGACTACGAAGGTAAAGTAGTCGTTGGAACCGAATTTGCTAAAGAATTAAAACTTGTGGACTTTGTTGATGGAAAAAGTACAACAAGGACTATCGAAAGAATAAAAAAGGATAACAGCCAATGCTAAACAAATTATTATTAAGCCTTGCTCTTTGTGTTTCGCTATTTGCACAACATGATGCCTCAGTGAACTTGAACAGTGATGATATTGAGTTAAATGGAAATATCGATTTGGGTGAGATTAATGAGTCTGGTGATGTGGACACTTATTTTCTTACACTTGGCTTTCTTGATGTAGATAACAAGGAGAGCACGGATCCTCTAGTATCTGCGGGATTTAAACTTCGTCAAGATGTTGCAGGTATGGAAGGTCTGCGTTTTGGACTTGGTTTCAAGGGAACATATACGGAAGTACGAAGATATGGAAATATGCGAAATTACAAGCATGCAGCTATCCCATTAGGTGCTGAGGTGGAATATACTCTGCCTATTGATTCTAAAACACCTGTTATTGTGTCCGC
>JBFEXN010000167.1:0-3715 GCA_041562655.1 Sulfurimonadaceae bacterium | reverse complement strand
GTCTCTTTGTTGTCTAGAATATGCTTTTCAGCTTTGGTAAGGCCATAAGGAGAAGGGTTGTTTAAGTCACCTGCTCCAAATGCAGATTTTTCTGCATAGAGAGAAAGTGGGAGTAGAAAAGAACTTATTAATAAAAGTCTTTTCATTATGGAAGAAGTTTAAAGTCTACTCTACGGTTTTGTGCCCAACACGCCTGTGTCTGCTCTGTACATACTGGATTGCTTTCACCAAAACTTACCATAGTGATACGTTCAGCTGCAACACCATCAGCAACTAAAGCATCTTTAGTTGTTTTAGCACGTTTAAGACCAAGTGCGTAGTTATACTCATCACTACCCCACTCATCACAGTTACCTTCAAGTTTTACATTGTAAACTAAAGCGCCTACTTTTGCAAGTGTAGCGTTTGTCTTAAGAGTCTCTTCCATATCTGCTCTGATCTCAAACTTGTCAAAGTCAAATCTAATGCTTTGAAACTGTGCTTCTAAACCACTTAGACTCTTTTCATTAGCATCTGCACTACCTGTTTGGTCGATACCACTGTCTTGAAGACCTGATGTTTCACTTGGATCCTTAACATCTACTGTACCTGCCTCAGTTGATGTTCCGTTAGTAGCATCGATAGCAGGATCTTTTTGACTACATCCTGAGAATAATAATAAAGCGGCGACCGTTGTAATTGCAAGAAGATTTTTCATCTTTGTATTCCTTAATTTAAGTAATTAGGCTGATTTTAGCAAAGATAATCTTAAACTAATGATAGAACTTTGTAAATTCACCCATATATGTCCGCATTGTAAATTGATATGATAAATAAAGTGTAAATAGGTAATTGATTTATCAGAAGAAATACGTCTGTGCATGAATAGTAATACTATCGGCATAGGAGTTTGATCGACCTCACTTGACACAGGAGGACTCCTGCCATACACTCTTTTTAGTTTTTAATAGCTATCGAAGATAAGAGAACCCCTTATCTTTTGTTTCCTTATATAGATCCCCGATCTCGGAACTCTGATATTTCGAGTTCTACCATCGCATCGATCATCTTCTTATACAGGTCTGTTATAAGATTGGGAGAAAGGCCTAGACTTAAGGCTTTGTGACGAACACGTTCCATCACCGTTTTCACTCTCGCTTCGGCTTTGACCTCTTCAACAGTTTGTTTGAACTTTACGGCCTGATGGATATACGCGTTACGTGCAGCTATGAGTTCTACTATCTGATCATCAAGCTTGTCAACCTCATTGCGGACTTCTTCTAAAGAGTTGCATTCTTTCATCATCTTTCCTTAGCCAATTGCTTAATTTAATATAGTGATTATATCTAATAAACAGTTGTGAATGTGTATGATTTCACATGAACATTATTCTTTCCACACTGAATGCCCGTTATACGCACAGCTCCATCGGTCTGCGTTATCTCTATGCTAATATGCAAGAACTCATTGAAGACAGCTGCATACTGGAGTTTACCATCAACGACTCCATTCAGTCTATTGCAGAAAAGATACTTGATAAAGAACCTGATATCGTGGGTCTAGGTGTTTATATCTGGAATGCCACGCAAACGCATGAACTTATCGAAGTCTTGAAAAAGGTCTCTCCACAGACCAAGATCATCCTAGGAGGCCCTGAAGTCTCCTATCAGCCCTTACGCGTCGACTTCTCAAAGGCTGACTACATCATCCAGGGTGAGGGTGACACCGCCTTTTACAAACTGTGCAAAGAGATACTATCAGGCAATGCACCCTTAGAGCAGCTGATCAAGCCCGTTATGGCAAACCTGAGTGAAATCAAACTTCCTTATGAGTATTACACACAAAATGACATAGACAACCGTTATATTTACGTCGAAGCATCTAGAGGCTGTCCTTTCATGTGTGAGTTTTGCCTCTCGTCCATTGATGAAAAGGTCAGGAACTTTGAGCTTGAACCACTACTGGCCGAGTTCGAACGCCTGTGGAGTCTTGGCGTACGTAACTTCAAGTTTATCGATAGGACATTCAATCTAAACATGAAGTTTGCCAATGCTATACTGGACTTCTTTTTGGCAAAAGAGCCGCCCTACTTCGCCCACTTCGAAGTCATACCCGACCATTTCCCCGAAAGTATAAAAGAGAAGATATCTCTCTTTCCAAGCGGTGCACTTCAACTTGAAATCGGTATACAAACCCTTAACCCTCAGATCGCAGAAAATATAAACCGCCCTCTCAAGATCAAGAAGATCAAAGAGAATCTGGACTTTATAGAGAATAAGACCAAGGCACATGTGCACTTAGACCTTATCGTTGGTCTGCCGGGTGAAGACCTTGAAAGTTTTGGAAAGAACCTCAATGAACTTGTGGCCATCAGCTCTTCAGAGATCCAGATCGGTATCCTTAAAAAACTCTCCGGCACGACTCTCGAACGCCATGACAAAGAGTTTGGCATGCGCTACAGTGATATCCCGCCCTATGATATCCTAAGCAATGACCTACTGAGTTTTAAACAGATACAGAAGATGAAACGCTTTGCGCGCTTTTGGGACCTGACCTACAACAGCGGAAACTTCAAAAATTCCATTGTCCTTTTGTGGGAAAATGACACGGTTTATGATGGTTTTTTTGCCTTCAGCGAATGGATATATTCTCAGACGGACTCGACATGGAAGATCTCTCTTGAGCGACTTTCAAAGCTTCTTTTTGAATACCTCACAGGTGAGCTAAAGATAGAAGCCTCAAAAGTAGCCGAATGCATGATAGACGATCTGCTGAAGATCAAGGGACGCATCATCCCAGCCTACTTAAAACCCTATGCCCCTGTGCAGATGAAAGGGACAAGCAAAGCCTTAAACCAAGCCAATAAAAGGCAGGCCAGACATGCCTGATAAAAAGACAAGGCAGACTCTTGAGTCTGCTCTAAATACCTTCTTGTACAACTATATGTATGAAGTGGTCAATCCAAATCTGGAAGCCTTCTCGAAAGAGTATTATAAAAGTCCCTGGCAGATGTTCAAGCGTCACTTCAAAAATGACATCTTTGATCTTCTTATCTCTCTTAACAACCTCCTTTCATGGCTCAGTACTCTGGCCTTCAAGACAAAGAGTTTTGCGAGAGTCTCCAAAAGCGAACAAGAGCTCCTGGAAAAATTCACACAGGATATTTTCTGTGTTGAACTTCTGCACACCAGGCTGCAGCGCTTTCTAGACCACTTCTTAATGCAGGAGGTTCAAGAGGATGAGTCCAAAAAGGAGCAGCTCCTGGCCTGTACCCGCGAGTGGAAAGGTGAGATCGCACTCAAAGCGCTTCAGGTCACCCAGCTCAAACGGCTCAGCACAAAAGCCAGCTCCTTTTTGCTGGATATGAGTCTCTCAACGGGAATCGTAGGCGAACTTTCAAGAGGTTTGGGTGCGCTTGCAGGCTCCTACACCGCCGGGCAGATCTATATGTCTCAGCAGAACTTCTTTTACTACTACTGGTACAGCTTTACAGGAATGCCTTCATGGGTAGAGCTTTCAGGAGGGATTGCCGGTGCCGTCATCGCCATCATTTTCTTCGTCCCTCTGGTTGGTACGCTCATAGAGTATATCATGCAGCCCTTTAACGATACGGCAAAACAGATACGAAGTGCTTATCCTGAGCTGATCTCCCGTCTTATTTATGGGGATGATAACAACAAGCGCTCCGGCTTGATGGAGCTTTCTGTTAAATATCTGGATGGGTGTACTCAGGTTC
>JBFEXN010000166.1:0-3725 GCA_041562655.1 Sulfurimonadaceae bacterium | reverse complement strand
CAGACCCAAAAAAGACATTGAACTACCCTAAGCAGAGGATCGATTATGAAAAACATTCTATCTATTGTTGCCTGCGCCTTCTTGTTTCAAGCCTGCTCTTCGACCCAGCCAAAAAACAACTGGCAGTATCAGGCTTCTTCTTTTTTAAACGATTATACAAAGCATTACCTGCAAGGCGATGTTCTCCGTGCAAAAGTCTATCTCTCCCATGCCAGACAAAAGGCCACAAAATCTGCCAATCTTCATACCCTTATCGACATCGAGCTGAGCGCCTGTGCTACACGTCTGAGTGCCCTTGAGGAAAACAGTTGTAAAAATGCTGCTGATCTGTTGATCTTGGATCCTGATCCTTTCCAACAAGCATACTTAGACCTGCTGCGTTCCGAGCTTTCTGCATCACAGATCAAAGACCTCCCTGATCAGTATCAGGACTTTGCCTCCGCACTTCTTGAAGATGATGTGAAAAAACTTAATGAGGAAGCAGCATCGATTAGCCCCCTTTCGTCAAAACTTCTAGCCTCCGCACTCATCAAAGACCGGCTCGATGACAAAAACATCCAAGGGCTTATTGAGACACTCTCCTTTCACGGCTACAAGACTCCCCTTCTCGCCTGGCTTAGACTCCAGATGCAAAACGAAAAAGAGCATGAGAAAAAGGCAAGGATGAAGGAAAAACTCGAAGTATTAATCTCTCACTAATCTTTCTGACGTATAATAATCTATATCTAAAACATTAAGGTCTCGTATGATTACATGGATTGTTCTAGGCGTTATCGCCCTTGCTCTTATCTTGATGTACAACACCCTTGTTGCACATAAAAATCAAGTCGAAAATATTTTTGCCAGTGTCGATACCGTACTGAAAAAACGTTATGATTTGATCCCGAACCTTGTCTCTAGCGTACAACAGTATATGTCGCATGAGAAAGAACTTCTTGAGAAGATAACACAATGGCGTTCCCAGGCCATGAAGCCGGGTCTGAGTGATGAGAAAAAGATCGAATTGGACAGACAGATGACCGGAGCACTGGGCTCGATCATGGTCGCGGTGGAGAACTATCCGGACCTAAAAGCCAATGAGAACATCATGCATCTTCAGCGCACTCTCTTGGAGATAGAAGCTCAGATCTCAGCCGCAAGGCGTGCATACAACCAAGCCGTTACGGACTATAACAATGCTATAGAGATGTTTCCTACCAACTTCATGGCAAACTTCATGCGCTACACACGCAAGGCTGTATTTGAAGCGCAAGAGAGTGAACGTCAAAACGTCAATGTCAAAGAGCTTTTTGAAAAGTAGAAGTGACATCCAGTGAAAAAGATCAGTGAACTGACCAATTTCTTTTATAATGAACTTCATCCTGATCTTAAAAAGCTTGAAGAGGACCGAAAGAAGCTTGCAAAAAAGCTGATCTATATCGGTATTGCGATCGCATTATTGGCCTTGGGGATCACCTACGCCATCTTTACAAGTTCCACTTCACATTCCGAAGGGGATCTGGCACCGCTCGTTCTTGGTTTTGGACTTTTTATGTGGATCAAAAAACTCATGAGTAAGGATTATGCTCATGAGTTTAAAGACAATATCATCCATCCTCTTATCGAACAGATCGATGATTCCTTGCAGTACAATAAGCGACTTTGTGTCCCCCAAGCACAGTTTGAACGCTCAAAACTCTTTAGAAAAAGAATAGACCGCTACAATGGAAATGACCTCGTAAAGGGCAAGATAGACGGTGTAAACCTAAAGTTCTCAGATGTCCATGCCGAATACAAAAGTAAAGATTCAAAAGGAAGGACTTCCTGGCATACGATCTTTCAAGGTCTGTTCATCATCGCTGACTTCAACAAGGACTTTAAAGGACGCACCACCATCCTTCCGGATAAGGCTGAAAAATTGTTCGGAAAGATCATCGGTTCATGGCTTCAGCGAAACAACATCTCACAAGAGGCCCTGATCAAGATGGATGACCCGACCTTTGAGCAACATTTTGTCGTGTATGGCACCAATCAAATAGAAGCCCGATATATTCTGACCCATTCGATGATGAAGAGACTTTTGGACTTTAAAAAACGCTCTTCAGTGCCTCTGTATGTCAGCTTTAAAAACTCCCAGATATACCTTGCGCTTGAATATAAAAAAGACCTCTTTGAGCCGACGATCTTCAGCTCTTTACTTGATTATAAACTGGTTAGAGAATATATCTCCACCCTGCAACTTGCAATCGGTATGGTGCAGGAGCTTAAACTCAACGAAAAACTCTGGAGTAAAGTATGAGCCTGCAAACAGGGTGGAAGAACTTTCCTTTTGAAGAGGTCAGCTTAAGACCTGGGAACTTCGCAGATGAGCTCAAGGGACTTCGTATTGTACAACTCTCAGACCTGCACATGAAAAAGAGTCTTGATATACACTATTTGGAAAACCTGGTCAAAAAGATCAACGCCCTGCATCCCGATATTGTCGTCTTCACCGGAGACATCCTGCAGACTTTCGCCTTCCGCCTTCGCAAACATTTTCACGCCTTCAAAGCCTTGGAGGCAGCAGCCTACTATGTCACGGGAAACCATGACATCGTATACGGACCAAAGAGACTCAAAAAAGAGTTGGCCCACAATGGTATCATCTGCCTGGACAACAGCATTGCGGTCCTTAATATCAACAATACACCCCTGCAACTCGTTGGCTTAAGCGATCGCTATAGTTTCGCAAGGGGGATAAAACGTCCCATCGATGAGCTTTTTTCACGCCTTGATGAGGACATATCCACCATTTTGTTAGCCCATCAGCCAAAAGACGTTGAACACACTGCTAAGTATCGGATCGACATACAGTTAAGCGGACACACTCATGGCGGACAGGTCTACCCCTTCAACAAACTTGTCAAACGCTTTCAGCCCTACTTCTCAGGTCTTTATACTCATGGGAAGACACTGTTATATGTCACACGAGGCTTGGGATACTGGGGAGTGCAGGTTCGCTATAAGGCACCAAGCGAGATTCCAGTCTTTACCATATCGTAATAAATAAACGTTATAATCATCCAATCATAAAAGATCAAGGAAAAAAAATGAAAACACTATTCGCCCTGCTTACTTTATCATTTGCGCTATTTGCAGCAGAGACGCTGAGCGTCGGAACCCACTTGGACACATTAAAGCATTATAAATATGAGAACCAACACAAATACCCTATGCAGATACCAAGTGCGACAAGGCTTGTCATCGTCTCTTTTGAAAAGGACACGGGTGCTTTGGTCAATGACTATCTCGACACGAAAAAATCAAGTTATATCGTTGATCATAATGCTGTGTTTATCGCCGATATCAACAGGATGCCTTCTATCATCACTACCATGTTTGCCCTGCCTAAGATGCAGAAATACAAACATCCTATCTATCTTCACTATGAAGATAAGTTTGAGAACTTTATGCCACACAAAGAAGAGAAGCTAACGCTTCTGCGTATCAAAGATGAAAAAGTTGAAAGCATCACTTATATTTCAACGCTAGATGAACTAAAAGCAGCTATTGAAAAGTGACTTCCATCAAAGCACTAAGAAAAAACCCTTTCAAAAGCTTTTTGATCTTCTCTTCCATCACCATCGCAGTGATGGCCATCTTTTTGATCACATCCATCTCACAGGGTGTGATCGGCATGTATTCAAAGATGATCAAAACGGATGGTGATATCATCATCACCCAGCGTGGTATTGCAGATACTTTCT
>JBFEXN010000165.1:0-3725 GCA_041562655.1 Sulfurimonadaceae bacterium | reverse complement strand
TATAAAATATCAATGCCAAACAGCGCGTTGGCATTTGAGCTTGTCAAGGTGATCACATCATCGACATCCATCTCAAGAAGTTCACTGATTTTATCCGCTACCAAGGCGGTATACTTGGGTTCGTTGCGTTCTCCTCTGTGAGGGTGAGGTGTTAGATATGGACCATCTGTCTCAAGCAGTAATTTCTCTTTTGGGATTTTTGGTAACACATTGACAAGCTTGCGTGCATTCTTAAAGGTAACAACACCGCCAATGCCAAAATAAAAATTCATCTTAGCCAGCGCGAGCAGCTCTTCATCAGCATTAAAACAGTGTAATACTCCACCTTTTGACTTCTCTTCTTCTAAAATCGCCCTGGCATCATGACTAGCATCGCGGATGTGAACGATCAATGGGACATCAAACTCATTCGCCAAACGAATGTGAGCTCTAAAGACCTCTTTTTGTTTTCTTACTTCTTCTTCTCTCTCACTCTCGTCTTCTGGAAGTCTAAAATAATCCAATCCGCATTCACCTATTGCGATACATTTCTCATCTTTAATGGCTTCTCTTATCAATCTTTCATCATAATTACCAATGTCGTAAGGATGCATACCGACTGCATAGTAGACCTCCTCATATTTGTCCGCAAGCATTTTTGCACGTGGCAAATCTTTGGGATCGGCACCTGGTATAATAAATCTTTTTATACCGTTTTCAATGGCATCACCTATCACTTTATCTACATCATCAGTATATTTCTCGTTATCCAAATGGATATGTGTGTCAATTATCATCTTGTTTGTCTTCTTTGTTCTTTGTTTTACAGCTGCCTTTAGTACAGCTGATATTTCGTTTCATAAACACTATTACAGATATGGCTGCCACCCCGGTGATGACACTTTGTATAAAAAAGCCGTTCAGGTAAAAATTCATACTCATGACCAGTAACAAAAGGCCAATGACTAAACACATTTCTCTTCCATCAGTCCCCGTGCGAAACGAATAGCATCTTCAGTAACTTTATCACCACTGATCATTCGTGCTATCTCAGACACTCTCTCTTCATCTTTTAATACTTTGACACTGCTGTGTTCTTCTCTTTGCACAAAGAAATGTTGATCAGCCTGAGAAGTAAGCTGTGGTTGGTGTGAGATAACAAATATCTGATAGTCTTTAGCCAAGTGAGAAAGGACTTTGGCGACTGACATGGACTCTTCTCCGCTCAGGTTCGCATCGATCTCGTCCAACATCAAGATCCCTCCATCGTTCGCCTGCAAGCTTTTCACTGCAAGAAGAGCGAGCCTTAACCTGTTGAACTCTCCCGAAGAGACTTTTTCTATGGCGGTATCATTAAGCTGTATCTCTACCCTGTCTAGGCCATATATTGAGAGTTCTTCCACATGAAGATTAATACTCGCAGGTCTCAAATAGAGCTGTTTTAAAAAATCATTAAAAGAGATCTCAATCTTTTTTAACACTGATTTTCGTGCAAGCGAAATTTGCTGAGCTCTTTCCATAATACTTGTGTTAAGGACACTTATTTGACTTGTCAGTGCTTCTTTTTGGGTGTCGAGGCTCTCGTAATGCTGTAGTTCTTTTTGTTTCTGCATTTTATATTCAATTGCTTCTTCTACACTTCCGTATCGGTGTTTGAGATCTGAAATCTGTTCAATACGTGTCAATATCTCTTCGATATCACACTCTTCTAGTTCAGCAAGCCTGTCTCGTGAGGCCTCAAAGTGAGCACGAAGCTCATTCATCGTATCATCGAAAAATGAAGAGTCTATATCTAAAAGTTCAAGCGAACGCGACACAGAGTTCTCAAAATTAAAAAGCTCCTCCGCACTGCTGATAGCTTCTTCTATTTTCTCTTTTCTTGAGAGCTCCTTCTTGATCTGCATAAGCTCTTCATCTTCACCGTATTTTGGTGATATTGCATCAATCTTAGAAATTTCAAATTGGGCAAATTCGCGTAGCTCATGCACCTTTTTCTCTTCTTCTAAAATAGTCAACAACTCTTTTTCCATACTCCGAAGCTGCAGGTACTCTTCTTGGTAAAGCGACAGTTTTTGATCAAATTTCTTATCACCTTCAGCACAAAAAAGGTCGATCATTGCAAGGAGATTCTCATTTTTAAAGTCAGAATAATCACGAAGACTGAGATGCCTGACAAAACTGTTCGAGAGGTCCAACAGAATCTTTTTTGAGATGGTCTGATTGTTGATAAAGTGGCGGACCTTCTCTTTTTTGATCTGTTTAAACACCGTAAGTTCGTCTTCTTCAATGCCAAGTGCATCCAAGTCGATCGGAAAATTTATCGTAGCCTCACTTAGACCGGCTTTGGCCTCATCAAGACCAAGTGAAGCCAGGATAGAGCTCATCAATATCGACTTTCCACTTCCACTTGGACCTGTAAAGACAACCAATCCCTTCTCAAACTCTAATTCTGCCTCTTTAAATGATAAAAAGTCACGAAGATAAAAGCGTTCTATCACCTATTCACCCCAGCTCAGTTTTTCTTTAAGGACTTCAAAATAGTTAAACTCTTCTCTATGTATCAGCTGAGCTGGTTTTCCTGAGAGTCGTATCTTAATGACATCACCTTTACCAAAATCATACATGTCCTGTCCGTCAACGACGACAAGCGCCGAAGCATCTTCTGTCTTGATCTCAATGGTAAAATGCCCTGGAAGGACCACTGGGCGTTGCGTCAATGAATGTGGAGAGATCGGTGTCAGAGCAAAAACCTGCGTCAATGGAAACAGGACCGGGCCGCCTGCGGAAAGATTATACGCTGTTGATCCCGTCGGAGTCGAGATGATCACACCATCACCGTAATAGGTATTAAAAGGCTTACCATCAACAAAGGTATCCAGATATATCATTTTGGAAATAGAGGATCGCGTCATGACGATATCATTAAAAGCGACTAGTTTTGTAGTGCCCTCTTTTGTCGTGATCTCTGCTCGTAAAACGGCACGGTTGTCAATGCGATACTCACCGGATACAAGCTTGGCAATAAAGTCATCCAGCTCCGCTAAGTCGATGTCCGCCAAGAAACCAAGCTTACCGGCATGTATTCCAAAGACAGGAAGGTCAAAATCATGAGAACGCCGTACAGCTGATATTAATGTACCGTCGCCTCCGAGGGTGACCAATACGTCTGAGTTCTCGCACATCACATCAAACTCTTGCCCCATCAAACCTAACATTTGAGCGCTGCTGTTATCCAACATAACCTCTATTCCAAAGTGTTCAAAACTTTTTTTAACAGATAGAAATTGCTCTTTTATCTCGGGTGAAGATGGACGAAGGACTACGCCGACCTTTTTAATCTGATTTGGTTTTTTAATTATGCAATCTGTCATATTTTCTCTATTATCTGTGGATTATTTTATTGAATATTATATCTTAAGTATGGTGTTATGGCAAAATATGTCATTTTGCCATAATTTATGAAGTAGGTAGTGTTCTGAACTAAAAGGTTTCTATCTATTGATCGTTGTTTGCAGCATATTCCGGTGTACAGAAAATACCACAGTGACACTTTCCGACTTCAGGGATCTCCTGCTCTAGTGCCTGAGGGCATGGGCAAATACGGTCATCAACACTTTTGAACTTTCCATCTTCTCCCTCTTCAACCATAAAACATGGACAAAAACGTTTACCATAAAGCATCTTGTGACGCGCCAGTCCCATCGTGACACCCTCATTAACATCCTCATTAGGGTTATAGACAAAAC
>JBFEXN010000164.1:0-3747 GCA_041562655.1 Sulfurimonadaceae bacterium | reverse complement strand
TTAGTGATGTTGTTTTCGATATTTGCGATAGCTGCTTCCATTTCTTCAGCAGTAAACGTCTGTTTTAGGATTACGAGGTTTTCGTAATGTCTCATAGAGATCTCCTTTTGGATTTATAGCACCTTCTGGATCTAAACAGCCTCATTGAAACTGTTTATTATGCATCTCAAATTGGGGCCTATCATACTGATATACAGGCGTCCATTGAAATACAAAGAGCAAGGAACGCGCGAATTTTATCCAAAATGGGCTTAAAGAGGTATTAGTAATAATTACTTTATAGGAGAGCCTGAAGTTTTAAAAGGGCAGAGAGCAAGATAGCATTGGCATCTTTGTTTCCGCCACTTTTAAGCAGGAGCTCGGTCGAAAGAAGATGATCAAGAAGCTTCTCATAAGTACGCAATTTGAACTTTATCGATAAGGCGGCTCTCTCTTTTTCAATAAAGGCAGGAAGCTTATATCCTAAGATAGCCGCAGAGTCGATCACACCATTGATCTTGATATAGGTGTGAAAGAGAAAAAGCTGAGTGACGAAGTTACTGATCGCCGTTACGACTTGGATCTCATTCTCACCGGTTTCTAAAAGACGGTGCAGGTTTGAACGAAAATCTTTTTTGGCCAATATGTCCAGGATGAGCTGATCAAGTTTGACCTCGGCGAGCGGAAAGACATGTTCGTTTATCTCTTTTGCATGGATTGGAGCCTGCAGGATCGAGAGTTTCTCAAGTTCATTGGTAGCCAATGAGAGGTTGGAGTTCTGCGAGAGTAGAAGATGTGTAATAGCATCATCATTGATCTGGATGTTCAGCCGCTTTGCTTCCTGTCTGAGGATATTCTTCCCCTCATTGAAATAGGGATTGAAAAAACGTATGCTCTCGGCTCCAACCTTTGGTGTGAAAGACTTGTTTGATGTTTTATAGTCGCTTCCATAATAGCAGTAGATCAAGAAATTGGTCGGACTCTTTTGTACGTACGAGATAAGTTCGTCAAGCTCTTTTTTTGGTACTTTCTTATCATTTTTGATTAGGAGGATATTATTTCCACCGAAGAGCGAACCTTGAGAGATATGTGCCTTGGCATCAGTAAAGTTATACTCCTGGTGATAGAGGGAAAAGACATCATCTTCTGCTCCCCAGGTCTCACATAGCCTTGAGGCATGATAATCTATCATAAATTCTGATTCACCAAAGAACATCATGGCTCTGGGGATCTTCCCTTCCTGCAGAAGGCGTTCGAAATCCTGCTTCTTTATCATGCTTCTTCTAAACTCTCTATGTGTCTTATAAAACGTCCTCGTATCTTGGTAGATGCTATGCTGGCTTCGGTGAGTTGAATCTCAACATTTCCAAAAAGTTTTAAGCCCTCATCTCCCTCAAGAAAAATCCGTGCTCCTATTATCTCATCAAATAAAATGGCAACGGGAGCCGGTTCGAGCGAGATGATCCGTGCTTTGACTATCTCTCCGATACGCTCACTGGCCCAGCGGGCATACTTGCGGTTTTCAAGGTCTTTCGCTGTATAGTCGGCTTCTCTTTCTAAGATACTGACCTGTTCGCACAGCGCATCGATATTTCGCATCAGGTAGCCGGCCTGGTCTATATCATTTGCCAAAATTGCTTTCAGTAGCCTGTGGACCATCAGGTCCGAATAGCGTCTGATAGGAGAGGTGAAGTGGGTGTACGTGTCAAAACCCAGTCCAAAGTGCCCCTGATTGTCAGGGGCATACCGCGCCTGCATCTGTGACTGGATGATCAGTGTGTCCACCTCTTCAGCGATACCAAGCTCGTCAGCTTTTCTTTGAATATCGGTGATCGTCTGGCGCTGTGATCCTTTTATCTCAACGTCGATACCGATACCGGAGAGCTGTGTGTAGAGCGATTGCAGTTTGAGAGGGCTTGGTGGCTCGTGTATGCGGTAGACACCACGATCAAACATATTGGCAGCGGCTTTATTGGCCAGGAGCATACAATCTTCTATGAGTGCGTGCGAAGGGGTCTCATCTTCAGAATCAACACTCTGTATCAATCCCTCATCGTTTAAATGTATGTCGTATTCACGTGAGCGGAAATCGTAACCTCTGAGCATGCGTTGTTCACGCAGACCCTCTGTCACTTCTTTTAGTTTGGGAAGGTAAGCCATCGTCACCTTGTCATCTTCGTTTTGCGGTCTTAACACACCCTCAAAGAAAGCGTCCACCTCGGCATAGGTGTAGCGCCGACGTGAGTGGATCAATGTCTCATACAATTCTGTCTGTGTGACCTCCAGGGTGTTCGGGTCTAAAAATATCTTGAAAGTAAAGGCGAGACGGTCCTCATTTGGACGTAAGGAACAGAGGTTTTCGCTTAACTCTCGTGGCAGCATAGGCACGGATTTATGAGGAAAATAGACAGTAAAACCTCTATACATAGCTTCAGTATCGATGGGACCAAAAGGCTCTACATAGGCGGAGACATCGGCAATCGCGACATACAGAGCAGATTCTTTTTCATCAAAATAGATGGCATCATCAAAGTCTTTTGCTGTGACCGGGTCGATCGTACAAAAAGGTAGCTCGCGCAGATCTTTCCTATCTGGGTATTGGCCGGCATCAACGCTTTGGCCAAACTCTTTCGCCTGAGCCAAAATACTTGGATCAAACTCATTATGACGGTTAAACAGGGCGAGTGCGATCAGTTCATCGATATGAGGATCATTCAAAGACCCAAGGTGAGCTTTGATGCGCTCTTTTTGGTAGTCGATTTGAAAGACATCGTTCTCTTTGTATCGATCAAGGGCATCGATCTCAAGACGGATCGCGACGGGTGTGTTTGTCTTGAGGTCTGTCAATATTTTTTTGTTGTTCAGTAATGTGACAGCTGCCACACCGTAATGTTCAGCCTTTCCAACGACGTGGACGACGACAGCGGAGGGTTTTCCACGGCGACCGATAAGGCGTTGGGCGATCACCAAATCATTTTTCTCAGCACCATGCAGATCTTTTGCTTCGATGAAGAGATCCTTCATAGAGGTACCGATGACTTGCAGATAGGCTGAACCGGTTTGTGTCAAGTCAATAAGGCCTGCTCGGTATTTGGAATTTAGAGTATAAGTATGATCTTCTTTGTTAAGAAAGCCCTTGGCATTTAATTCGTGAAGCAGCTCTTTCTCTTCTGTGGAAAGATCTGCTTCGATAACGCCATGGGTCAGTTTGATTAAAAATATTTTCACGCAGTCATTTTTTCTATTGCAGCTTCAAAACTTTCAAGGTCAAGTCCATAGTTCTTTATCAATCCTTTTGCCTGTGTCAAAGTCTTCTCTGTAAAGACACCGTCAAGACCTGTCGCCACACGGATGACATGTAAGACTTTCGCCGCCTCTTTCAAAGAATCTATCTCACACTCTTTAGGACTTCCTCCATAACGGATAAGATTGATCAGATTCTCATCAAATTTCCAGTGATTGAAGATATCAGCAGAGACTTCGGCTGTAGAGGTGCCGCAGAACTCCTGTTCCACATCTCGGACGGAATCAGTCTCTTGTATACTCTGTTTGAATGCTTCGGCCTTATCCTCGTCCAAGATACACTGAGAGATCATGACCTTGCCGATCTCTATCAAAAATGAAGCAGGAGAGAGCAGTTCCATCAGCTTCGGATTTCTACGAAGGTACCAGTTTACGGCCAGGGCACTTTGTGTTTTGGAAAGATCGGAAAACTGTGCATTGGAAATTCCGTAAGGCGAGAGGTTGAGCTCAAAACATTTTTTGACG
>JBFEXN010000163.1:0-3772 GCA_041562655.1 Sulfurimonadaceae bacterium | reverse complement strand
GCTTGAACCTGTAGTAGAAGTCCCAAAGAAAAAGACTATTCTTTCAATGGCGGAAAAAGTCAAAGAGGAAAAGCATGCTGTCATCGTTGACGAACTCGAAGAGAACAAGCAGCTTCTGGATCAGATAGAAAAAGGTAAAACAGAAAAACCAAAAAACTTTAAACTTCCTTCTACAGACTTCTTGCAAAAACCGGTTCAGCATGACACACAGGTCAACGAAGAACAGCTTGATGCAAAGATAGAGGATCTGATTGAAAAACTTGCCCATTTTAAGATAGAGGGTGATGTGGTCCGAACCTATGCAGGACCTGTGGTTTCGACTTTTGAGTTCAAACCTGCAGCAAATATCAAAGTATCAAAGATATTAAGCCTTCAAGACGACCTTGCTATGGCACTTCGTGCTCAGACTATCAGGATTCAGGCACCTATCCCTGGTAAAGATGTCGTCGGTATCGAGATCCCTAATGAAAGTGTCGAGACGATCTATCTTCGCGAAATATTTGAGAGCAAGCTTTTTCAGGAGTCGGCTTCTCCACTGACCATGGTCTTGGGTAAGGATATCGTCGGTAAGCCCTTTATTACCGATCTTAAAAAGCTTCCACACTTGCTTATTGCAGGGACAACAGGCTCAGGAAAGTCGGTAGGTATCAATTCGATGATCCTATCGCTTTTGTACAAGAACTCACCTGACAATCTAAAACTGTTGATGATCGATCCGAAGATGCTTGAGTTCTCTATCTATAATGACATCCCGCATCTGCTTACACCAGTCATCACCAAGGCTAAACAGGCGATTGTGGCTCTGAACAATATGGTAGGTGAGATGGAACGCCGTTACACGCTAATGGCTGAGACACGTACGAAAAACATCGAAAACTACAATGAAAAAGCGAAAAAAGAGGGATACGAGACCTTTCCTTATATCGTTGTCATCATCGATGAGTTGGCTGACTTGATGATGACCTCTGGTAAGGATGTCGAATATTCCATCGCTCGTCTTGCTCAGATGGCTAGAGCCTCTGGTATCCACCTTATTGTCGCGACACAACGCCCATCTGTTGATGTTGTTACGGGACTGATTAAAGCCAACCTCCCGTCTCGTATTTCGTACAAAGTGGGGCAGAAGATCGACTCTAAGATCATTTTGGATCAAATGGGCGCAGAATCGCTTCTGGGTCGAGGAGATATGCTTTTCACTCCTCCTGGTATGAGTGGTGTTGTAAGGCTGCATGCTCCATGGAGTTCTGAGACGGAGATCGAAGAGATCGCCGAGTTCTTAAAACAACAAAGAGAAGCGGTATATGACAAACGTTTCTTGCTGGAAGAGGGCGGACTCTCATCAGATGCACCGGACAGAGAGGGCATCGATGGCGAGTTGGATGAGCTTTTTGATGAGGCAAAGGGCATCGTGTTGGCTGATAAAAAGACCTCGATATCTTATCTTCAAAGACGACTGCAGATCGGGTACAACCGTTCTGCACGTATTATCGAACAGCTTGAGAACCAGGGTGTCCTGTCCGCACCAAATGCCAAAGGGAACAGGGAGATATTAGCCTCATGAAAAAAATAGTTTTTATCCTTTTGATGATCACTCTATCGGTATTTGCCAAAGAAAAGCATGAGTATACACATAAACATAAACCTTGTATATGCGATAAACCTGTGATCTTTGATGATACACCGATAGAGAAGATATTTGAGTTTCATGGAAAGGTCTATAAGGTACTTAAGGGTGATGAGACAAATCCATCTATACTTTATGTCCTGGACCCGAAAACAGATAAATTTATACGAATCAAACAAAAGTGATCAGACTAAGCTATACGCAGTACGCCCGTTATTTTTCTTGTAAGATCGATAACATCAACGAGCTCTCGGTTGAGACGCTTCAAAAGCTTGAAAATTTCGCGGCTGATCGTAGCGGGACACTTGATTATGAGAAAGAAAGCATTATTATTCCCAAGCGGATAGAACTACAATATCTTCAAGATCTTTTTCAGCTCAAGGGCCTGGATGTCTTTATAACAGAAAAAGAGCCACAAAAACATGCGATATCACAAAATGCCATCATCAACTTTGGAAAGTTCAAGGGCCAAAAATGGACTGAACTGAGTGATGATTACCTCACGTGGTTATCAAAAAACATCAATTCCGAGGACAGACAGACAGCCCTGGTTGAACTTGAACGACGTAAAGAGAAGAGTGTTCCACAAAAGAGAAAAGAGATCATCAGTTTCGGCAAGCACAAAGGTGAGCTATGGGAAGACCTGCCTACGCCATATCTCCAATGGGTATCTCAGAACCTACAGGGTGAGGCTCAAAATATCGCATTCGACGTTTTAAAAAGACGTCAATAAATTTTACTTATCATATTTAAAAGCTGTGCTTTTAATTGTTACCTATCTACTCACTGCGATAAATACCTATGTTTACTATAGTAACACTTCATCTTCAAGAGATAAATTCTTCGTTATAATCACACAAAATATAAACCAGGAGTTATTATGGCTTTCTTAGAAGACTATAAAGCACACGTTGCTGAACGCGCGACTTTAGGCGTTCCAGCACTTCCACTTTCTGCTGAGCAGACTGCAGAGTTAATCGAATTGATCAAAACAGAGTGTACAGCCGAGTTGTTAGACCTTTTAACAAACCGTGTTGCACCGGGTGTTGATGATGCTGCTTATGTTAAGGCTGCTTTCTTAAATGATGTTGCTGCTGAAAATGTAACTGTAGCGGGTATCGCTCCTGAAAAAGCTGTAGAGATCATGGGTATGATGCTTGGTGGTTACAATGTTAAACCAATGGTTGACGCACTTAGCTCAAGCAACGCTGCTGTTGTTGAAGCGGCAAAAACTGCTCTTAAGCACACACTTCTTGTATATGATGCATTCAATGATGTTGAAGAACTTCACAAAGCTGGCAATGCTGCTGCGACGGAAGTAATGACTTCATGGGCAAATGCTGAATGGTTCACTGAAAAACCGGCACTTGCTGAAGAGATTACGGTTACTGTATATAAAGTTCCGGGTGAGACAAACACAGATGACCTTTCTCCGGCTTCTGAAGCGTTTACACGTTCAGATATCCCACTTCACGCAAACTCTATGCTTGGTGCGAAGATGGAAGACCCGATCAACACGATCAACGCTCTAAAAGAAAAAGGCAATCCAATTGCTTACGTTGGTGACGTTGTCGGTACAGGTTCTTCACGTAAATCAGGTGTTAACTCTGTTCAATGGCACATGGGTGAGGACATTCCTGGTGTTCCTAACAAACGTACTGGCGGTGTTGTTCTTGGTGGGATCATCGCTCCGATCTTCTTCGCAACATGTGAGGATTCTGGTGCACTTCCATTAGAGCTTGATGTAACAGGTATGGAGACAGGTGATGTTGTCACTATCTACCCATACAAAGGTGAAGCACACAAAGACGGTGCTTGTATCGCTACATTCAAACTAAACCCGAACACGATCACTGACGAAGTACGTGCAGGCGGACGTATTCCATTGATCATCGGTCGTGGTCTTACTTCTAAGGCACGCGGTGTTCTTGGTATGGGCGCATCTGATATCTTCTTGACTGCTGAGCAGCCTGCTGATACGGGTAAAGGTTATACTCTTGCACAGAAGATGGTAGGTAAAGCATCTGGTATGGCCGGTGTTCGTCCTGGTATGTACGTTGAGCCTGAGACATCAACTGTTGGTTCTCAAGATACTACGGGTCCAATGACACGTGATGAGATCAAAGAACTTGCAGCACTTGGTTTCTC
>JBFEXN010000162.1:0-3791 GCA_041562655.1 Sulfurimonadaceae bacterium | reverse complement strand
GGAAACGGCGGTAGAGAATACTCTATCGGACGTGCTATGAAAGATGATAAGAATGTTGATAAACTTTACTTTTGTCCGGGTAACGGGGCAACCGAGAACCTTGGTGAAAATGTAAGTATCAAGGATTATCACGAACTGGCACAATATGCCAAAGATAACAACATCGAGTTCACCATCGTTGGTCCAGAAGCACCGTTGGTCGATGGTGTCGTTGATATCTTTAAGTCTGAGGGACTGACTATCTTTGGACCATCTAAAGAAGCGGCTCAGTTAGAGGGCTCAAAAGTCTATATGAAAAACTTTTTGGCAAAATACAACATACCTACAGCGGCTTACATCGAGACAGATCACATTGAGACAGCGTTCAAGTTCATTGACACATTGACGGCTCCTATCGTCGTCAAAGCGGACGGTCTGTGTGCGGGTAAGGGTGTTATTATCGCGATGAGTCATGATGAGGCCAAAAAAGCGACGTCAGAGATGTTAAGCGGAAAGTCTTTTGGAGATGCAGGCCGTAAGGTCATTATCGAAGAGTTCCTTGACGGGTATGAGCTTTCGATGTTCGCTATCTGTGACGGGGATGATTTTGTACTGCTTCAGGCCGCACAGGACCATAAACGTCTTCTTGATGGTGATCAAGGGCCAAATACGGGGGGAATGGGTGCGTATGCTCCAACGCCACTGGTAGATGATGAACTGTATGAAAAAGTAAAAGAGCGTATTATCCGTCCGACACTCGATGGGATGAAAAAAGAGGGTGCTCCTTTTGAAGGTGTTCTTTTTATCGGAATCATGGTCGTGAACGGTGAGCCTATCACATTGGAGTTCAATGTGCGTTTTGGCGATCCAGAATGTGAGATATTGATGCCATTGATGAAGTCTTCGGTATTCGACCTTTTTCACAAGGCAGCGACAGGTAATCTAGATACACTGAATGTTGAATTTCATGACAAGTATGGCGTTGGTGTAGTTATGGCATCTAAAGACTATCCTTATGCTTCATCTACGCCTGCAGAGATCGTCGTTGATGAGATACATCACCAAGATATTGCAGAAAATACGCATATCTCTTATGCCGGTGTATCCAAGATAGATGGGACACTGTGTGCGACAGGTGGACGGGTGTTGGTTTGTGTAGGTCTTGGTGACAGTATTCAAGAAGCACGTGATCGTGCCTATGCTTTATGCGGCCAGGTCCATTTTGCAGGTAAGAAATTACGTACAGATATTGCATATCAAGCCTTGAAATAGATTTATAATGAATGAAGAGATCTTCAAATTACTCGATAGAGAACAACTGACCCTTTCTACTAAAATGAAGCGTTTCACCGCTTTTATGATTGATGAAGTTATTCTTTCAGTGATATGGTTAAGTGTCATATGGGACACTTTTTCAGGCCTTGAGAGTATCGAGGACAAGATCTTGTTAGTCAACTCGTATGTGCTTGAGTTTATGGCTTTAAAAATCATCTACCATACCTTTTTTGTCATGCAATACGCGGCAAGTCCGGGTAAGATCATTATGAAAATCCGTATCTTGGATCTGCAAAGTTCCGAAACCCCTTCTTTCCTTTGTGCCTTCAATCGTGCTGTTGTAAGAGTTATTAGTGAAATCTTTTTTTATGCTGGGTTTATTTGGGGTCTTTTAGATCAGGCATGTCAAACATGGCATGATAAAACAGCACGAACAGTGGTGGTTGATGTATAAGATCCTTATTTTAGTCTCATTACTCACGTTTAACCTTTATGCTGAAAAAAAGGTCGAAGTCTTCGCGGCAACGATGGATACGAACGGTTCTTATGTCAAGGCAAGTGATGATGTAGTGGTGACATATGATGGCCTGTACGTCAGTGCGCAAACGGCTACTTATGACCATAATACCGGGATTTTGGAGCTCTATGGACGTGTTCACGCTCTTAAGGGGGCAGAATATTATGCCATGGGTGATTATCTTATGTTGGATACACAAAAGGACATCCGTCAGTTTCGCCCCTTTTTCCTTCAAGAATACCAAGACAAGCTATGGATAAGTGCTCGTTCCGCCAAATCAGAAAAAGAGGAGTATGAACTGCATACAGGTGTCGTCTCTTCGTGTAATCCGCAAGATCCCGATTGGACACTCCGTTTTAGCAGTGGTTACTATGACAGCGAAGATCAATGGATGCAACTTTATAATGCCCGTTTATATGCCGGTGAGGTACCTGTCTTTTATCTACCCTACATAGCGTACCCTATGGATACGACACGAAGAACAGGACTACTAAGACCTGTCTTTGGTTATTCCGCAGATGAAGGGTTTATATATCAACAACCGATCTTTATTGCCGAAGACCCTCAGTGGGATCTTGAACTAATACCTCAAGTCCGTACAAAACGGGGTGAAGGTCTTTATAACATCCTGCGTTTTGTCGATTCACCCAGCTCTTTTGGATCATTGACGGTTGGAGGTTTCCAGGAAAAGGCCTCATACCAAAAAGAGTTTGACCTCCTTCATGATAAGCATTATGGCGTCGAGTTTGATTATGAACATAGAGGGTTTATAAAGCATTGGTTTGATTGGGATGTTCAAGGTACATCGGGAATATATTCTGATATCACCTATCTTAATGATGTTGAATACCTGAACATACAGCAGAACGATTCTCTAAACTACTCTATCGATTCACAGGTGACATCGAAGGTCAATCTCTTTGTAAATCAAAGCGAAGACTATTTCGGTGCCTATTCAAAGTACTTTATCGACTTGACCAAAGAGAGCAATGCGGGTACGATCCAAAACCTTCCTATATTGCAGTACCACCGTTATCTCAACACCTTTTTAGATGATCACCTCTTATACTCTTTTGATTATCGTGGAAGTAACTTTTATCGTGAGGATGGAAAGAATGCTACACAGCATGAGTTGACACTTCCTTTAGACCTTCAGTTCTCACTGATGGATGAATATCTAACGCTGACGCTTAGTGAAAACCTGTATGCATCTGGGATAGATTTTTACGGTCCAAATGATCAAGTCGCTACCTATGGGTATGACTCAGGGGTATATGCGCGGGATTTTCAAAAGGTTGAGCTCAATACAAACCTTGTTAAATCCTTCGAAGACTTTTCTCACAGTGTCAGTCTAAGTGCAGCTTATGTCCTTCCAGGCACGGATAAACGAACAGGTTTTTATGAGGATTATCAGCAAGAGTTTGAGGATAATATTGCTAACAATGTACCATGTACTCAAGGACCATGCGAATACAATACTATAACAGAAGTGATTGAAGAGGCTTCTTTGGAGTTCACACAGTTTATCTTTACGGCAAAGGGCGATGAAAAACTCTATCATCGTCTCAGACAGCCCCTTGTTTACGAAAATGGTTATGACAAGTATGGTGAGTTGGAGAATGAGCTGCGTTACTCTTTTACAAAAGAGCTTGACTACTACAATAATACTTTTTATAATCATCAGCGTGATGTCATCTCAAAGACACAAAACACATTAGGCTATAATGACACTGTTTTTATTTTTCACCTGTCACATCTTTACGAAGACAAGCTTGTAAATGCACAACGTCTCAACACACGTTATGTGACAACCAATGCAAGATATAACTATTCAAGCCGATGGAACTATTTTGCAGGATATGCGTACGATATTGAAAACAGTGAGACAAAGAATCGTAACATCGGATTTTTATATAAAAAAAGATGTTGGAACGTACAGCTGAAATATGTTGAGAATATCCGGCCGATCCTAGACTCATCCGGTAATAGTTCGTCCATTAAAGACAGTGTTGTGTATCTG
>JBFEXN010000161.1:0-3803 GCA_041562655.1 Sulfurimonadaceae bacterium | reverse complement strand
ATAACAATCCCATTGATAGGGACTTTGCTAGGTGGCTATACACTTGAAATCACTGCTACTGACGGCGGTACAATAGACAATACTGCCATCAATGAACTGCTTGGAAGTTTTGAAGCTGATTCAGGACTGCTTACCCTTGCTGCACTGGAGAGTATTACTGTGACTGTTACAGACAGCGAAGGTGCTTCAGACTCTTCAGCCATTGGTGATCTACTTGATGTGGGCTTGTTAACGACAAGTAGTCCTAACATTATCGAAGGCACGGCAGGTGACGACGCTGCGTTAAACGGAACAGCAGGTAATGATATCATTTTCGGTCTTGACGGCAATGACACGATCAATGCAGGAGCCGGAAATGACCTGGTCTATGGTGATGCCGGAGATGATGTGATCCACGGAGATGCCGGAAACGATACTATTTTCGGTGGAACCGGAAACAACATCCTTTATGGTGATGCCGGAGATGATGTGATCCATGCCGAAGGCGGTAGCAATACTGTCTATGGTGGTAGCGGAAGTGACACGATCTATGCCAGTGTCACAGATACTGTCAGTGGAGACTCTGATATGAGTACAACCGATGTAGATGTTGCGTCGACAGATACATTAATCATAGAAGGCGGTGGTACACTGGATCTGAGTAATGTCGCTCATATCGAAGAGATCGATTTTTCTGAGGCTAATGTAAACGAGATCATAGGTATCACGGCACAGGATGTGTTTGACACTTCCGATACGAATGAGCTATTTATCCGTGGTGGCGTAAATGATCATATCTCTCTGGATACGGCGTCATTGACGCAGTCAGGTACAACCACAGTTGACGGTCATACCTATAACCAATATACAGGAACAGTGGGTGGACCGGGTGTGGTGTTAAATATTGAACAGACGATTTATGTAGATCCGAGTTAAGCGTTTACCAGCAATGCAAGTGAGAGCCTGTCTGTCACTTGCAGTTTTTCAAAGATGTGGCTGAGATGGTTTTTAACCGTTCTCTCTGTGATAGAGAGTTCAGATGCTATCTCTTTATTGGTCTCGCCCTTAGAAATAAGAAGCGTTATCTCTTTTTCACGCTCCGTTAATACTTCTAATCTCTCATCTATATCTTGTCTTGGCTGTATCTTGGTAATAAGGTGTTGCATGAACTCCGGATATAGCCATATGTTACCAGATTCTATTACTGAGAGGGCCTGTAGGAGATGTGTCTCATGAATATAGGTGTTTGCATATCCTTTGGCCCCTAAAGCCAAGAGATTTTCTCCCTCTTCAAAGGATGGGGTATTGCTTAATACAAGCGTCTTTACAAGTGGAAAAGCTTCTAGTAAAGGTACGAGGGCGTCTTTATCGCAGATCGTGACCAGGGATGGGTCTATTGCATCAAGTTCGTGTACTTCCACGGATCCTGGCAGGACCTCACTGAGACGTTGGACTAGATGTTTTAAGCTAGTATATACCTGTGTCTTCATTTTTCACTCAATGCTTCTTCTTTTGTTTTGATCAATGGTTTTAGGAGGTAGTCCATAATCGTCTTTTTACCTGTTATGATATCGACTTGTGTCATCATCCCGACCATTAAATCAAACTTTTTTTCACCGCGCATCAAATAGCTCTTATCGGTCTGGATATCTACGAGATAAAAATTATTATTATCTTCATCTTGAAGGGTGTCAGGACTCACATGCACAACGGTTCCAAACAGACCACCATAAATGGTGAAATCGTAGGCCGTGAATTTTACTTTTGCTCTTTGTCCGGGGTAGATATATGCTATATCTGAGGGTTTTATTTTTGCTTCGACAAGTAACTTGTCATCAAGGGGAACGATCTCCATGATGTCCATCCCCGGCTGCACCACACCACCGATCGTCTTGATTATGATATTGTTGATTATCCCACGTACAGGCGATTTTATCTCTGCTCGATCAACCCTGTTTTGCAAGACCTGACCAGACTCTTTAAGACGGGATATCTCCGAACTTGTTCTTGTATATTCTTCTCTTGCTTTGACTTGAAAGTCGACCTTTGTCTTTTCTATCTTCTTTTTAGCTGCCTGAATGGAAGATTTCAATCTTGGGATAGACAGCCTTATCTCATCGAGTTTTCCTTCCATATCAATTGATTGTTGTGTCATATCCAAGTATTCAACATGAGATATGATAGCATCTTCAAGCAGAGGCTTCATAATCGCAAGCTTTTCCTGTGTGACATCATAAGACATTTGCAGGTTCTTCTCTTTCGAAAGTGTCTCTTGCAGGGCATTTTTTGACTGCTTATACTCCTCTTCTAGAATATTTATCTGTTCTTGAAGGCCTTGCAGGTTAATGGTGTTGAGTGCCTTCTCTTTTTGCATCACTTCCAACATCTCTGCAGGGGTATTGGAGTCCAATTTCAGTGGCTTAAGGGATGCTTCTGCCTTAAGACGAAGTGCTTTCGCTTGTAATTCGTTATAGCGCAGGTGGCTCTCATTATAAGAACCAAGAAAATCAGCATCGTTGATCTGTACGAGCACTTGTCCTTTTTCTACTAATTCTCCCTCATGGACAAATATGTCAGAAACAACACCCCCATCCAAGTTCTGTATGACTTGGACATGTTTTGAAGGGATGACTTTTCCGGTCCCCTTCGTCAACTCATCGACCTCTGCAAAGCTTGCCCAAATGATCAGTACGAAAACAGTGAATGAGATCACCCATAGCAGTACTTCAGACCGATGGGAGGGATTGTGCCGTGCAATCTCGTTTAACGAACTTATGTAATGAAGATCTTCTTTTATATATCTATTCATCTGCCAGTCTTTAATTTTACTAATACTTTTTCTGTCTCATCATCAAGAATGACTTTTCCATCGTCAAACAGTATCAACCTGTCGACAAGTTCCATAAACCCAATCTTATGCGAGATCAAAATCGTTGTCCTGCCTTCGAGTTTTTCTTTGATACGTTCGATGAAAAGCCTTTCAACATTGTTATCCATAGAGTTGGTAGGTTCATCCAACAAAATAATCGGTGTCTCTTCGATGAATGCCTGGGCTATGGATATTGACTGCTTTTGTCCTCCGGAAAGACCATAGCCTTGTTCGCCAACAGGCATATCATAGCCCAAGGGATGATGTTTGACAAAGTTGTCTACCAATCCTATCCTGGATGCTTCTAGAATTCTTTGATCATCGACCGTTTGCCTTTTGTAGACGATGTTTGAGCGCACTGTTCCTCTAAAGAGGGTCGGCTCTTGCGGAACATAGGCGATCTGTTTTCGCAGGTTGGCCGGATCGATCTCCCTGACATCGATATTGTCGATGCTGACAAATCCGCTGTCGGGCTGATAGATATTTAAGATCAATTTTTCAATCGTTGTTTTTCCTGAGCCATTTTTCCCGATGATACCTACCTTTTCCCCTTGTTTGATACTAAAAGATACGTTCTTTAGTGTCGGCACCGTTTGGCCGGGGTAGGTGAAGGTGACATTATGGAACTCTATCATTCCACTAATGTTAGGGATGGTGATGAACTTTTTACCTTCAGGTCTTTCAACCGGTAGCGCCATGATCTCGTTTAGGTTATGCAGGGCTGTCGAGAACTCTTCATAGTTTATGATCATAGCTGAGACCTGTCCCATGGGTGCAATGGCTCTTGATGTCAAGATGACGGTAGCTATAAGTCCACCCATACTGAGTTCCATATCGGTGATCATGTAAACACCGGCAATAAGAACACATACCGTATTGATCTGTACCAGGAAGGATGTAAAAGTGATGATAGAGTTGTAAAGGGTTCGTGATTTCAGACTCTTTTTGGCGATCT
>JBFEXN010000160.1:0-3806 GCA_041562655.1 Sulfurimonadaceae bacterium | reverse complement strand
TTCGAACTTCCTTGGAAGCACGAAGCACAAGACTATGTCGATGAGGACAAAAGGGTCATAGACAGTGGCAAGGACAAACTCTCTTATGAAAAGCAACAGACCCTTGAAGACGGGTCTCAAATATGGGTAAACACCTCCAAGACACCGCTTAAAAATGAAGTCAATGAGACCATCGGTGTGTTAGGAACGTATACAGACATCACCGAACATAAAATGGCTATGATAGAGATTCAAAAAGCAAAAAATGCACTGGGATATCAGGCAGAACATGACATCTTAACTGGCCTTCCCAACCGCATTCTCTTCCTCGACCGACTTCATCAGGCCATCAAGAAGTCCCAGAGAGAAAACTCCAAGACAGGCGTCATCTTTGTAGATATGGATCGATTTAAAGAGATCAATGACTCCTTTGGACATGATATGGGGGACAAGGTGGTCAAGGCATCTGCCAAGCGTTTACAAGAGGAGCTTAGAAAGGTAGACACCATAGCACGTTTTGGAGGAGATGAGTTTATCATCTTAGTCGAATCCTTTAATGATATAAAGGATATGAAAGAGATATTAAACAAGATCATAAAGTCCATGGAAGAGCCTTTTATCATCGATGAACATAGCCTGCATCTGACCTTTAGCGCAGGAGCAAGTATCTTTCCTGAAGACGGCAACAACGCTGAAGTCCTTATAAGGAATGCAGATACAGCGATGTACCACGCCAAAGACGAAGGCCGAAACACCTATCAGTTTTACACAAAGGAGCTGACGGAAAAAAGTTTTAATCACATGATCATGTCCAAAAACATCCGTGCTGCTTTAAAGAACAAAGAGTTTATTGTCTACTATCAGCCTCAGATCGACGGACGGACAAATAGCTTGCTGGGGATGGAGGCCCTAGTACGCTGGAACAACCCAAAAGACGGTTTTGTCTCACCAGCTGAGTTTATCCCTATTGCCGAAGAGTCTGGACTGATCCATAAGATTGGCCGGTATGTCTTTGCTGAGGCTGCCCAGCAGATCGCACAATGGTATGCAGACGGATACAACCCGGGGCATATCGCTATTAATGTTTCAGCCATCGAGTTACAACAAGAAGACTTTGTCTCCTCTATTAAAGAGGGCTTACTGAGCTCAGGGTGCAAGCCCGAATGGATAGAGCTTGAGATCACCGAAGGGTACACAATGAGACACCCTGCCCAGGCTATTGAGATGATGCAGACCCTGAGAGACTTGGGGGTCAGGCTATCCATCGATGATTTTGGAACAGGCTACTCGTCCTTGTCGTATCTGAAAAAACTTCCCGTGCACAAACTGAAGATCGATCAATCCTTTGTCAGCGGTCTTCCCGACAACACTGACGATCAGGCCATCACCAAGACTATCATATCACTAGCAAAAACGATGAACTTTGATATCATAGCAGAGGGTGTCGAGACGCTTGAACAACAATCCTTCCTTATCAACGAAGGGTGTGACAATATACAGGGGTACCTGCACGCAAAACCGATGCCTGCAGATGAGATGGAGCAGTTTTTACAGTCGTTCGATAGATAAAGGGCATCTATAAATCAAAAAGAAACAAAGCATCGGCAGATAAGCGCCGACCTTGGCTCTATATACACTTGTTTTTCAAGACAAGATCAAAAGAGACCTCAATATCGCTCCATGTCTTACCCTTGCCTTTTTCAGAAGAGATCTCATTGATTGCGTTCAGTGCGGGCGAAGCCATAAAGTTCAACAGATCGATCTTCCCCTTCGCTTTCAATCTCTTCTCATCAAAGGTATACGGCATGTAAATGCTCTGAGAGACATCATTCATCGTGATCTCGACACTCAACTCTTTTTTATCAAGATCAACACGTTTGATGATCGCATCAATATACTCACCATCGACCATATGCTTAAAAAAAGATGTGACCAGGACAGTATCGCGTTCTTTGTTTTGCGTGTTGACCGTCTTGGTATCAATATGCACCGTCGCCATTGTAAAAAATGAAAAAGCACAATCATCTTTCTCCTGCTTCGCTTCAAAGTTTATCGTGTCAAAACTACCATTCACTCCAACCTTCTCAGGCGTTTGAAATGCCGTCCAGTTGACACTGACACTTTCAACCTCACAAGCAGCATACAGGGAGCCACTTAAGAACAATGAAGCGATAATAACGGTTAACTTTTTCATCACGCATCCTTATTTGATATTTGATTATATTATATCAGTTGATATTTATCTGCGCCTTAGAGTATCTCTAAAAAATATATCAATCACAGAAGTAAACATAGATTTTAGAATAAACAGTTTACAATACCGTCACCATAATACAGACCATAGGAATTTATATGTTTTTAGACTTTGATGTCAACCTTGATACTGCCATAGACGAACTTACAGACCTACTAGAAAAAAGCAAAAAAGAGATCGATGCCTTGCTTTGTATCAAAGAGAAGAGCTATGCGAACTTTGTCAAACCCTTTGAGATGATAGATGAACGCCTGGGATGGTTTTTTACGCCTATCTCTCATCTTAACTCAGTGAACAACTCCGAACAGACACAAAAGGTATATGCTGACGCCCTGCCTCTTCTTACTGAATACGGTACGGAAGTCTCACAAAATGAGGAGATATACAAGGCGTTTAAAACTATCCAACATAATGAAGGGACGTCTTTAAATCAGGAACAAAACCAAGTCCTGGAGCATAATATTCGCGATTTTGAACTAAGTGGTGCGCATCTGGATCAGTCTAAAAAAGATCGCTTAAAAGAGATCAATATGAGAAAAAGTACACTGAGCAATGACTTTTCCCAGAACCTTTTGGATGCGACCAATGCTTATGAGCTGATCATCAACGATGATAAGGATGTCGAAGGCATCCCTGCTTCTGACCTGGAAAATGCCAGACAAGACGACGGTACTTACAAGTTCACCCTTCAGATGCCCTCTTATATTGCCTATATGACCTATGGTAAGAACCCTTCACTGCGTGAGGAACTCTATAAGGCCTATACAACGCGAGCACCTGAGAATGCCCTTATCATCGATGAGCTGATGCAGCTGCGTCAGGAGATGGCAAAGCTTCTTGGCTTTAACAACTTCGCAGAACTCTCTATCGCTCCAAAGATGGCCACATCGACAGAGAAGGTCATCGGATTTCTTGAAGAGCTTGCTGTCTCTTCCAAACCGCAAGCTAAAAAAGAGCTGGCGGAACTTGAAGCCCTGGCAAAAAAAGAGGGTCAGAATAAGATATCCAGTTTTGATACGGCCTACTACTCTGAGATACTCAAAAAACAGAAGTATGAGATCGACGAAGAGGCGTATAGACCTTATTTTGAGCAGAACTCTGTTGTGCAAGGCCTGTTTGGATTTTTAAACAGACTCTTGGGCGTTGAGTTTAGACCGGCCAATGTCAAACTCTGGGATGAGAAAGCATCTGCCTATGACCTATATATTGACAACACCCTGCGTTCGCGTCTGTATATAGACCTTGAAGCCCGTTCATCCAAGCGCGGCGGCGCATGGATGAACAACTGGCAGACACACTGCAAGGATGAGAACGGAGAGAGTGTTTTATCCTCAGCCTACATCGTCTGTAATTTTCCTGCCTCGTCTGAGACAAATCCTTCCCTACTTCGTCATGATGACGTTGTCACTCTCTTTCATGAGATGGGACATGCCCTTCACCATATGCTCTCCAAGGTAGATGAAAGCTCTGTCAGTGGTGTCAATGGAGTCGAATGGGATGCTGTTGAGTTTCCTTCCCAATTCCTGGAAAACTTCGCCTATGAGCCTCAAGTCCTTCGTCTTTTCGCCAAACA
>JBFEXN010000159.1:0-3814 GCA_041562655.1 Sulfurimonadaceae bacterium | reverse complement strand
TGATATAACAGGTGAAGGTGATGGAGGGTATTCAATATGCAAAGAAAAAGCAATCTTTTAGATAGCCAAAAAAATATGAGAAAGGGTATTGCAATGTTGATTGCAATAGCTTTTTTACTGATTACCGCTGTTTTAATGGCTATTATGGTAAATATGACTGCCTTAACAACAAAGCGGACAGGAGATATTTATTTTCAAGAACAAGCGCATCTTCTTGCTAAGAGTGCTACTGAGTTCGCGTTGCTTGCCATATCTGGTCACGACAGAGGAACGGGTGCTGCAAGTAACTGTTTGACCAATATAAACATTAAATATCCGCCACCAAATGCTGGAAATCCAAATGACTATTTCTATGATATCAATGCCACGATTCGGTATATCGGCCTCAATTGTAATTCAAATTCTTTGGTAAATAACATATCGACCCCTGAATCAAATGGAACAATTATCATAGATACCTATGTCACAACGACCGATTATGTAAACCTTACCGAACCAGTCCGCTTTCATCGCCGTACGATGCAGAAACCGTAAAAGCTCTCCTGCTTTTACAGAAACTATAATCTCTTTCTAAAATCATCCTCAAACCTCTCTTAAGAATTCACGCGTTATAATCTATTAACTTTGTAATAAAGGACACACCTATGAATATTAGCATGGTAGGCCGTCACGTAGAACTCACTGACGCCATAAAACAACAGATAGAAGCTTCGATTGAGACACTGAGTAAGTTTAACCTGGATATTATTTCTGTTCGCGCTATTGCCTCCAACGAGGAGAAAAAGGGGAACAAAGGAAAGGGAGTAAGCATTGAGTTTACTATCAACCTTCCTAATAAAAACACTATCGTCATCAAACAGCGTGACGATGATCTGTACGCTGCTATCGATGTCGCTTCAAGCCGTGCCCAAAAAGCACTTCGCCGTCACCATGATCGTATTCGTGATCATAAAAAAGAGGGGATCAACGAGGCGAAAGCTTCTTCGAAAGATATCAACATGAGTGATGAGCGAGAGGCTCTTGAGGATGAGATCGTTCCTCATGAACTCGAGCTTTATAAACCTCAAGAGGTCCAAGATGTCTTGGAGAACCTAAAAGAGACGGGTAAACAGTTTGAGATATTTAATGATATCGATGGTAAAACACGTGTGCTTTACAAGCGCAACGACGGACGTTTCGGGCTTTACTAGGTCCGTGTCCGAAACTAAACAAACACTCCATCGCTAAGTTCTAGTGCCGGGGTATGCTCTTCATATATTTTTGAACCTCAGTGATAACTTCTTCATCCTGAGCCATATCCACATACTTAAAACTCATCCCACTCTGTTCCGAACCGCTTAAAAGATCCCCACTTTTCCTATACTCAAGATCAAGTTTTGCTATATCGAAGCCACTCATCGTCTGAGAAAAATCTTCAAGTCGTGGTGATGTCTGAACATTGGTATACAGATAACAATACCCTTTAAGACCTGTGCGGCTCACACGACCACGTAACTGGTGTAAGGTCGATAAACCAAGGCGCTCGGCCCCCACGATCACCACCGTGCTCAAACGCGGCAGAGAGATACCCACTTCGACTACCGTAGTCGCAAGTAGAATATCCCCTTCTTCTCTAAAATCAATCAGGACCTGCTCTTTATCTTTGTCTTTTCCATGGGTTACAAACACCCTCTCAAACCTACTCTCCCAAAAACCTCTTGCTTCATCTATGCTTTGATAGCCTATAGCTTCACTCTGTTCGACCAATGGATACACGATCAGAACCTGATGTTTTAAAGAGAGCTCTTTCTTGATATGCTCCAGTAGGCTTGGAAACTCCTGCTTGTGAATGATATGTGTATCAATGTCTTTTTTAAACGGAGTCTGCATGATCAGCGAGACATCCAAAAGAGCGCTATTGATCATCGCTTGTGTACGAGGGATAGGCGTTGCTGAGAACTGTAAGAAATGTGGGCGGGCATTTGATCTTTCCATAAGTTTTGAGAGGCGGTTTCGCTGTGCTGTTCCAAAACGATGTTGCTCATCGATCATGATCAATGCGACCTCTTTGAGTTCCCTGTGCAATAGTGCATGTGTACCGATGATAAAGTCATAGCTACTTAGATCTTCTTTTTTCGAACGGTTGGTCACCAAGGCGATCTTCATCTCCTTTGGCAAAAACTTTTGCGCCTCTTCAAAGAGCTGGTTTGCCAAGACCGTCGTCGGTGCCATAAGAACCGATCCAAACTCCTTCGCCATATAAGCACACGCCAATATCACCATTGTCTTGCCTGCACCAACATCACCGACGATCATTCGTTTTGCTGCAATATCCTTTGATATATCAGATTGGATCTTCCTAATCGCGCGTAATTGATCCGCAGTAAGTTCAAAAGGAAGCGTCTGAGCCCACTCCTCATAATCAGCCTTGATCGATTGCAGTGCCTTATAGGACTCTTTTTTGGATGAGAGTATCTTTAGATGGTTGTAAAGTTCGGCAAACTTTAAGGCGTGAAGGTTGTCATGATACTGTGCCGTTCCCTCTTTCGGAGGAAACAAACTAGGGAAATGAAGATCGACCAAGCGCTTGGAAACTGTTTCACTTAACCCCTCGATCTGCAGATGATCCACACTCAGGTACCTTTTCATCAAAGCCTTCATCACATCAGTACGCAAAGCACTCTTATAACCTGCGACAATACCGCCCACCTCTTTTACGATCCTGGGCTGTATGATTTGAAGGTTTGAGAAGTTCATCTCAACTTTCCCATACAGAAAATGACGCTCACCAACAACAAACTGGCGTTTATGATAAGACTTTGGTTGAAATATGACAGCATCCAGCTCTTGATTGAGATTAAAACAGAAGAGTCGTAATTTAATAAACTTGATCGATTGAGAGAATGACCTAATCTCAGCATCGATTAGCTGAGACATGCCTATATGAATTGAAGGATAAAGTGTTCTGTCTTCGTAGCTCGAAGGCAGAAGAAGAGCAAGTTCAATACAGTTTTTCACACCAAGCTTAGAAAACTTAGGCAGGTCTACTGCATCAATCTCAACTCCCATGAAGAACTACTGTGTGACTATCGCATAACTAAGGTCTAGTATCTCTGTGTGTTGAGAAATAAAGTCATTAAGATCACTCAGCTGCAAGGCCTCGATCTTTTCAAGTTCAAGTTGGGCATTATTAAGAGGTGCCCCTTTATAATAGTCTAAAAAAGTACGATTTAGACGTTGTGAAAGTGTCTCGACACGCAGTGGTTCACTTCCTAAAAGAAACTTCTTGGCGTGCTCCAACTCTTCTTGTGTCACACCATTATCCACAAAAGATTTGATGACATCGTTAACACTCTGTCTTGCCTCGTCTTGAGACTCAAGTTTTGTTTGAAGATAACCTGAGAAATAGGCATTTGAACGGTTGACATGCACACGTCCATAGGCCGAATATGCCAAACCTTTTTTAACGCGTATCTCTTCCATAAGGCGCGAGCCAAATCCGCTTGAACCCAAGATGAAGATGGCAACGCGTGCCTTGTAATACGCCTCATCACCGACTTGCATATTGAAAGGGCTTCCGAAATAGACATAGGCCTGTTCTGTCTTTTTACGCACGATCTCTTCTTGTATCTTGGGATTGACCTCAAAATACGCTAACTCTGTAGTCCTGCCTTTATTAAGCTTCGACAACACTTTTTGCATGTTTGCCCCTGCTTCCTCAGCACTGATATCCCCGCCAATGACACATATCGCCCGACTTGTGACGACATGCTCGTCTATAAATGCCTTGACATCACCAAGAGTAAGCGCACTCACGCTCTCTTTCGTTCCGATG
>JBFEXN010000158.1:0-3822 GCA_041562655.1 Sulfurimonadaceae bacterium | reverse complement strand
TGTTGAGCTGGAGCAGATGCTCATGCAATCCCCTGCAAAGCGAAAGATCATAGCAGTAGAGGGGATCTACTCTATGGATGCGGATCTGCTGGACAGACAGATCATAGATTTGGCTGACAAATATGACGCACTTTTGATCTTGGATGAAGCGCACTCTTCAGGCGTCATTGGTAAAAAGCTCATGGGTATTTTGGATCATTACGGACTTCCGGTCAAGAAGAACTATATCAAGATGGGTACCCTGGGTAAGGCATACGGGAGTTTTGGGGCTTATATCCTGGCAAGTGAGCATATCATTGATTATCTGATCAACAGAGCGAAACCCATCATCTATGCAACAGCGCCTTCTCTGTTTGACACAGCGATGGGTCATGTCTCGCTTGAGTATATTCAAAACAATGCTCAGGCGTTATCCGCTCAGATCAAGAAACATCAAAATATCGTTGATGAGATATTGCAGATCAAGGTTGATGGTCTAATCGTCCCAATAAAGATCGGAGATAACAGAAAAGTGATGCAAATACAGTCTGAGTTGATGCAGATGAACTACCTGGTCGGTGCAATCAGACAACCCACGGTAGAATCTGCAATCATACGTCTGATAGCACGTCTAGGCGTGGAGGAAGAGAGACTGTTGGATGTCTGTAAACTTATAAAAAGTAAAATTGGATAAAATATCTTAATTTGAATGATTTGAGATCTGATGAAAATAGAAAAACTGCATATTCAGTATCAAGACAATACGCTTGTAGATATATCTTTTGAGATCAGAAAATCTCTTGCTCTTGTGGGTCAAAGTGGCAGCGGTAAGAGTTTAACGCTCAAAGCATTGCTTGGGATGTTGCCGGACAACATGAGAGCGGATATGGATATTCGATCGTCATTCGAACTGATAAATGGTCAGAGTCTGGCTTTTGTCCCTCAAAATCCATTTACGGCACTTTCTCCTTTGACAAAGATACGTAAACAGTTCTTTGCCACTGAAGCGTCCATGAAAGAGCTTTTTGGACAGGTCGGATTGGACTATGGGTTGTGTGAGCGTTTTCCGCCTGAGCTTTCCGGCGGACAACTGCAGCGTGTTATCATCGCAATGGCCTTGAGTTCAAAGCCGAAGTTGCTGCTGTTGGATGAGCCGACGACGGCACTGGACCCTCATAATAGAGAGGTGATCATCAGTCTGTTAAAAGTGTTACAGCAAAAACTTGGATTTAAGATGCTTTTTGTGACACATGACATGAAAAGTGCGGCCTCGTTGTGCGAGGAGATATGTGTGATAAAACACGGGAGTGTCGTTGAGAGCGGTCCTTTGGATACAGTGCTTGATCAACCGACACAAGAGTATACGAAGATACTGATCTCATCCAATTTTTCAAATCGAGAATTTAGAGTATAGAAAGAAATCTAATGATAAAAAAGTTTACAATCTTCTTCATAGTGATGTCCATGCTGGCAATCGGGTATGTGGCTTATTATTACAACCAGATCAAATTTGAAGTCAATGCCCTTATCGAGTATAATCCGAGTCTTACGACAGAGATATATGATAGAAACGGTGACAAGATCGCCAATATCTTTGACAAGGAACATCGTTATTATGTTCATTTTGAAGATATCCCTCCTCAGATCATCGAAGCATTACTGGCCATCGAGGACACGATGTTTTTTGAACATTCAGGAGTGAATGTAGATGCGATCATCCGGGCTATTGTGAAGGATATCAAGGCGAGAAAACTTGTTGAAGGTGCTTCTACGATTACGCAACAGCTGGTCAAGAACACATTGCTTACGCGTGAGAAAAAGTTCTCTCGTAAGTTCAAAGAGCTGCTATTCTCTTTAAAAATAGAGGCTGAACTTACAAAAGAGGAGATCCTTGAGCGTTATCTCAACCAGATCTATTACGGTCATGGATACTATGGAATAAAAACAGCAGCAAGCGGGTATTTTCATAAAGACTTGGATGACCTGAGCTTAAAAGAGATCGCTATCTTGGTAGGTCTGCCTAAGGCTCCCTCTTATTACCTGCCGACAAAACGTTATGAGCAAGCTATTGGACGGGGGAACAGAGTCGTAACGCGTATGTACCAGTTGGGATGGATAGACGAAACAGCATATGCGACAGCACTAAAAGAGAATCCAGAGGTCTTTGATGATACCTTGACACAGAACAGGGCTCCATACGTTGTTGATGAGGTATTACGTCAGCTGCGCGGAGAGTTCAAGAACATCCGTGGTGGCGGATACAAGATAGTGACAACGGTTGATATTCGTATGCAAGAATCGGCTAGAATCGCTCTTAAGCAAGGGTATGACCAAAGCATAGAACGTGCACAGAATATGGAAGACTTCAACCAAAGCAGTATAGAAAAGTTCAATGGCGCACTGGTCTCCATCGAGCCAAAAAGTGGTGATATATTGGCTCTTGTGGGTGGAGTGGACTACAAAGAGAGTCAGTACAATCGTGCGACGCAAGGAAAACGACAACCGGGGTCTGCTTTTAAGCCTTTGATCTATCAGGTGGCCGTTGACCTTGGGTATTCTGGTGCTTCACAATTGGTGGATATTGCCAGGACATATGATTATGAGCTTGATGGTGAAGAGAAAAAGTGGCGACCTAAAAACTATGAAAAAGATTATAAGGGCTTTATCACGTTTAGAGAAGCGATGATCCATTCACGAAACCTGGCAACGATCAATCTTGTCACGGATATCGGTCTGACGACAATGCGAAGAGAACTTGGCAAGCATCATATCCAAAACCTTCCACCGGACCTCTCGTTGGCACTGGGAAGTATTACGGTCTCTCCTTTGGAGTTCAGCCGCTACTATACGGTACTTTCAAATGGAGGGACGCAGGTCGAGCCTATCCTGATCAGAAGTGTTCAGAACTCTTATGGTGAAGAGGTGCATTATGACAATGCGAAAGAGACTTTGACAAGCCCTCAACAGGCATATATCATGGTCGATATCATGAAAGATGTCGTACAAAAAGGTACGGGACGAAGAGCTCGTGTCAGAGGTATAGAACTTGCCGGAAAGACAGGGACTACCAATCAGGGGGTAGATGCCTGGTTCTGTGGTTTTTCTCCTGAGATACAGACGGTGGTCTGGTATGGGAATGATGATAACACCCCTATGGCCAAGGGAGAACAGGGCGGACGTACAGCGGCACCTGCTTTCGCTTCGTTTTATAGAAAAGTACTCCAAACACACCCGGAGACAAAACGAAAGTTTGTGGAACCGGAGGGCATGATAAGCACGATCATTAGCGGGCAAAAAGAGTATTTTACCGATATCTCCAAACCCCCACATATCCAAAACACACAAGATGCCAATGAGCAGCTGTTATTCTAAAAGAGAACGGTTTATCTTACTGTAAGTGATGGTACTATGGGTATCCTTGCAGAGAGTTACTCTGGAGGGCAGTGTAAAAGGTAAAGAAGCATCTTACGTTAAAGTAAGATGCCTGACTTACGAGAATGCGCGGTTAAGCGCTGAAAAGATTGCTTTGACAGAAGCGATCGAAATGTTTGTATCTGCTCCAACACCATAAAAGGTATCCAATGCCTCAGTCTGGATCTGGATATAGGCGATGGCTTCCGCTGAAGACTTCTCTCCATGTGTATGCTGTGTATAGTCTGTCAGCGTAAAGCTGTTAGGATACTCTTTTTCAAGAGCATGTTTACAGGCATCGATAGGTCCATTTCCGCTCCCTTCTGATTTTACGGTCTTGCCATCTAGCTTATATGTCAGTTTACAAGAGACCGTATGGTCTTTGTTCGTCTTAGCTGTAAAGTCTACCAGTTCAAGATGTGACTTAGGTTC
>JBFEXN010000157.1:0-3847 GCA_041562655.1 Sulfurimonadaceae bacterium | reverse complement strand
TAAAAGGACTCAACTATGGCACATAAGAAAGGTCAGGGTAGTACACAGAATAATAGAGATTCTGCAGGACGTCGTTTAGGCGTTAAAAAATATGGCGGCGAAACAGTTCGTGCGGGTAACATCATTATCCGTCAACGTGGTACTAAGATCCACCCGGGTACTAACATCGGTATGGGTAAAGATCACACTTTATTCGCACTAGTAGACGGTGTTGTATCTTTTGAGCGTTATGACAAAAAACGTAAAAAAGTTTCAATTATCCCTGCGTAATTAATTTCCTCGTAAATGCGAGAAAACTCTTTAGAAGTCTTCTTCTGATGAATTTCTCGCTCTAGCGAGAGTCTCTTCTTCTAAATAATCAACTTTATAAAATCATAGTTTCAATATTTAATAGTATACTTTCATATTAAATTTGTATAGTTTTAAATTTTGAAGAATTATGTATAATATATCCCTATTTTAACAAGGAATGACCATGTTTATAGATCGTGTAGAAATCACCGTATCATCAGGAAAAGGTGGAGCAGGTTGTGCCTCGTTTCGTCGTGAAAAGTTTGTAACACAAGGTGGCCCTGAAGGCGGTGACGGAGGTCGAGGCGGTGACCTTGCTTTCAGATGTGATAATAACACGCATACACTTTCGCATTTTCGCGGTCGACATCATGCCAAGGCAGACAACGGTGCTCCAGGTGGAGCATATAAATGTACAGGTAAGTCAGGAAAGACACTGTATGTCATTGTTCCTCCGGGAACGCAGGTCATTGACAAAGAGACCGGTGAAGTCGTTTGCGACCTTACAAAACACGGTGAAGAGTTTGTCTACCTCCAAGGAGGTAAGGGTGGATTAGGTAACGTACACTTCAAGTCTTCTACAAACCAAGCACCGACCTATGCGCAACCTGGTCTGCCAGGTGTGACCAAAGAAGTCATCTTGGATTTGAAACTGATGGCTGATGTCGGTCTGGTCGGTTTTCCAAATGTCGGGAAGTCTACATTGATCTCTACCGTTTCCAACGCACGTCCTGAGATCGCGAACTATGAGTTTACGACACTGACGCCAAAACTTGGACAGGTTGACATTGGTGATTATGACTCATTTGTCATGGCAGACATCCCCGGTATTATTGGCGGTGCGTCAGAGGGTAGAGGACTGGGTACACAGTTCCTTCAACACATAGAACGTACAAAGACATTGTTGTTCATGATCGACTTGGCCTCATACCACGAGATGGAGTATCAATATGATACGTTACGTGTTGAACTGGAAAACTATTCGCAAGTTCTATCTACGCGTTCTTATGCCATTGCTTTGACCCGTTCAGATGCTATGAGCCCGGAAGAAGCCGAAGAGAAGACACTGGCGTTTATTAAGATGTTGGGTCTTAAACCAAGTGATACAAAACGTTACCGCTTTGATGAGGACCTTCCGTACTTTGAACAAACACCTGATGCAGCAGGAAGGTATGACAGTGACCTTCCTTTTATTGTGGCACCAATCTCGTCTGTAACGCACAAGAATACAAAGGCACTCTCACATGCCTTGTTTGATCTGGTCGCTCAACATCGATGAAGCGTATCGTCATAAAAGTCGGCTCAGCGGTATTGACTGAGCAAAATAGAATAGCTCGCGAACGTATGCAAAACCTTGTCGATATGATCGCACAACTACGTGATGAGTATGATGTTATTCTTGTCTCATCCGGTGCGGTAGCTGCCGGGTATACAGAATTAAAGCTCGATAAAAGTATCTTGGCGAACAAACAGGCACTGGCAGCCATCGGTCAACCTCTTTTGATGAATCGCTATAAGAAAAAGTTTGAAGCCTATGACTTCATTGTCGCGCAGGTGCTTGTCACAGCATCAAATTTCAGCAAGCCTGAGCAGGTTGAATCAGCGAAGAACACGATCGATGCGCTTATTGAAAAAGGGGTGCTTCCTATCATCAATGAAAATGATGCTACGGCTATTGATGAGCTTGTCCTGGGTGACAATGATCAGCTATCTGCTTATACAGCGCACTATTTTGATGCGGAGATGCTGATCATTCTTTCAGATATTGATGCTTATTATGATAAGGATCCGAGAAAGCATGAAGATGCCAAAGTCCTTAAGGTCGTCTCTGAAATAAAAGAAGAAGAACTTAATGCCGTGGTATCACCAAACAACTCTTTTGCCACAGGCGGAATCGTTACGAAACTAAAAGCGGCAGACTTTTTGTTGAAAAGAGGTAAAGCGATGTTCTTGGCCAGCGGTTTTGATCTAAGTGATGTCAAAAGCTTCTTACTTGATAATCAGCATCAGGGAGGGACTCTGTTTAAATGATCAACATCGTTTATATGGGCACACCTGATTATGCCTCTCGTATCTTAGAGACACTGATAAAAGACAAAGAGATCAATGTTCTTGCTGTGTACACCCAACCGGATAAACCAGTAGGACGAAAAAAGCTTTTGACACCACCCATTGTCAAGACAGTAGCACTTGAGAACGCTCTGCCTGTCTATCAGCCTGTAAACCTTCGTTCCGAAGAGACGGAAACTGAGATCAAGAAGCTAAAGCCTGATTATATTGTTGTAGCTGCTTATGGACAGATCCTTCCGAAGAATATCTTGGATATCGCTCCATGTATCAACCTGCATGCTTCTATCTTGCCTCAGTATCGTGGAGCGAGTCCTATTCAACAATCTTTACTTCATGGTGACAGAGAAACAGGTGTGACAGCGATGCTTATGGATGTCGGACTTGACACAGGTGATATCTTAAAGATATCAAGAATCACCATACCCGATGACATGATGGTCGAAGAGCTCTTTGGCGCCTTGACCGATATTGCCGCAGATTTGACAGTAGATGTACTTAAGAACTTTGATTCTTTGACGCCGACAAAACAAAACGATGCAGATTCAACACACTGTTCAAAGATCACGAAAGAAAACGGACTGGTGAGTTTCGACAATGCCAAAGAACTTTATAACAAGTACAGGGCCTTTACTCCTTGGCCCGGTGTCTATCTACAAAGTGGACTTAAACTAAAAGAGATAAGTCTTGAATCTACCGAAGGAAGCTATACAGCGGGAGAAGTCCTTGAACTGGGCAAGGATTTTATTATCGTTGGATGTACTCAAGGGTCTGTCAAGATATTCAAAGTACAACCTCCCTCTAAAAAAGAGATGGATATACAAGCCTATCTTAATGGTAAAAGACTCGAACGTGCAGATTTACTGGTTTGATGAGTTAGACTCAACGCAGACCTATTTGAAAGAGAAGTTACGAAGCGGTGAACTACAGAGTCCTGTGGCCATTGCTGCTCATAGACAGAGTGATGGAATCGGGTCAAGAGGAAACTCATGGATCGGCCTGGAAGGTAATCTGTTTTTTTCTTTCGCTATCAGTAGAGATGACCTTCCTTCCGATCTGGCCTTGGAGTCTTCATCTATTTACTTTTCATATTTACTCAAAGAAACACTCATGGAAGAGGGGTCCGAGCTTTGGCTTAAATGGCCTAATGATTTTTATCTTCAGGATGAAAAAATAGGGGGAACGATCACTTTTTTAAGAGAAAATGATCTGTTATGTGGAATTGGAATCAACCTTGTACAATCTCCAGAAGGCTTTGCCTCACTTGATATAAAGATAAATAAAAAAGACTTATTAAACAAATTTTTTAAAAAGATTAAAAAAAAGTCATCATGGAAGCATATTTTTAGTAAATACAAGATAGAATTTACGCTTAGTAAAAATCATAGTACGCATTTTGAAAACAACAAAATATCACTAGAGAACGCAGAGCTTAATGATGATGGCTCTTTAAACATAGATGGACAAAGGATATACAGCTTACGATGAG
>JBFEXN010000156.1:0-3852 GCA_041562655.1 Sulfurimonadaceae bacterium | reverse complement strand
TTATGGGTTGAAGGTGTTTGGGAGTTGATCATCGGTGCTATTCTTTCGTTTGTACTGATCAAAGTAACGGGTGTTGATAGAGAGCATATTGATAAATGGTTATACCTTATCATCGCGATGACACTGATTTCTGGTATCGTTGGTACAGGTCACCACTATTTCTATATAGGTACACCGTCTTACTGGTTATGGATCGGGTCTATCGCATCTGCCGTTGAGCCTTTACCTTTCTTCTTGATGGTGCTTTATGCCTTTACTATGGCGAAACAGCGTCGCATAGATCATGACAATAAGATCGCATTGACATGGGCAAAAGGTACAGCACTGATGGCATTTTTAGGAGCGGGCGTCTTAGGGTTCCTACATACGCTTGCACCGGTTAACTTCTTTACTCACGGTACTCAGTTGACTGCTGCGCATGGACACTCATCATTTTTTGGTGCATACATTATGATCTTGTTTACGATCATCTCTTATGCAATGCCGATTATGAGAGGTCGTCCTCATGGTAATGGTGCGAAAGCTCAAAGTGTAGAACGTACAAGCTTTTGGATGATGGTTATAGGGATGTTGGGTCTGACTATGGCACTGGTTGTCGCTGGAACTATACAGGTTATACTACAGCGTTTACCAGGTGCAGATGCACTAGGTTTTATGGCAACCCAGGCTGAGATCGTACCTGTTTATATGGTACGTTTGACATTTGGTGTTTTGACACTGCTTGGTCTGTTGACATACTTCTATAGTTTCTTTGTAAAAGAAGAGGCTGTAGCATAACAGATGCTGGCAATACTTGAGTATGAAGAGTCTATTGGCAAGGTCTGGAATAGTTTTCTAGATAAAAAGACGAATAAGGCTTATGAAAGTGAACGAGTCTTTTTTACAGACAAGGTTAAACCTCTGAAAGTCTTTTATCGCCTCCTCGGTGGTGATAAGGGCAAAGAGTTACATGTAACAGATAAACGCTTTGTCAATACTTCGCGCTCATTCTTAGAAAAGATATCAGGTTCAGGCACCTCTTTTTTCCTTGCTTGGCAAGACGAAAAGGGTGTCTATCTGCCTGCTTCATTGGCATTCTTTCCAAGAAAACAAGACAATGAGATACTCTATTTCTGGCTTATTGCAATGGCAACACAAGTAGATACCTTTAGAGGAAACCTACTGTATAAAAACTTCTTGGCATCGCAAACACTGTGTGACAGGTATCCGGGTTTCAAGGCCTTTTATACTCATGCGAGTAACTTGCTGATAGAGCAAAATGAAAAGTTGTCATTTGTTAAATCTTTAGATATAGAAAATTTAACCAATGATCAACCACTGCAAGACTTAGATACCTATCCCTTTGTTATGTGGATCTATCCGCCTATGTCTTCCAAAAACAAATACAGTGACTTTGATGATGAAGAAGCACCTACGAGAGGTGAGGAAAAGCCGGAAAAGAGTGACACCTTGGAGATGAAAAAACAAGTTGGGCAGATAGATGATAAAAAAGAGTCGGATGGTCTTTTGGCATTTCTTCCTGAATCGATAATGAGTATTATGGAGCAGGTCAATGTGGACAGAAGTGAAGATGACAGTTTTGATGAAGATGCGCTTTATAATGCAGAGGACCTTGATGAGATCACCTTGGGACGGAAAAAGGCAAATCTCTCAGCCCGGTTGAAAATGGATTTGGACCTGACTCTGGACTCAAAGGAAGAGTACCCTATCGGTAAGGGACATTTTATAGATGAATGGGACTATTCTAAAGAGGTCTATTTAAAAAACTATGTCTGCATAAAGCCGTTTCTAACGACGAATATAGAACCCTTACCCTTGCCTGTACGGTTGAAGAAGATGGTCAAAAGAATTGAGAGTGAGCTTGATCTTATGGAACTTGACCGCATTAAGAACAACCGTTTACCTTACGGCGACGAGATCAACCTGGATACTTGGATAGACTATAAGGGTCATAAAAACAAGTCAGGTCACCATCAGAAATTTTATGAGTCTTACGAGAAGAAGATGCGGGATATGTCAACACTTATCCTAGCAGATGTCTCATTGTCGACTGAGGCGGGAATCACTCAAGAGATCCGTGTTATCGACATGATAAAAGATGGACTGATCGTCTTTTCCGAGGCGCTTGAAAGGTTAGAGGACAAGTTTGCCATCTATACCTTCTCTTCACTCAAAAATACAAATGTCCGTTTTGAGATCATCAAGAACTTCAAAGAGAAATACACAGACAACACCCGAGGAAGAATCGATGCTGTCAAACCAGGGTACTATACCCGACTAGGCGCAGCCATAAGAGAGGCATCAAAGATATTGAAGATGCAGGCCACACAAAACAGACTCCTGCTTATCATCAGTGACGGTAAGCCAAATGATGTAGACAGGTATGATGGAAGGTACGGAATAGAAGATACAAAAAAAGCGATACAAGAGGTGCAAAAACTTGGTATTACTCCTTTTTGTATCACCATCGACCTGGAGTCAAAAGATTATCTTCCTTATCTGTTTGGAAAGAACGGATATGTTGTCGTAAGAGATTCTAAAAAATTACCAGCGGTATTGCCCCAGATCTATATGAATTTAACCAAATAAGGAACTATTATGTCAGACACTTTTTATTTACCACAAGCAAATGAAGTCGAACTATTCGAAGCAGCAGCAGGGATGAACTTGCCTATTTTGATCAAAGGACCAACGGGTTGCGGAAAGACACGGTTTATTGAATCTATGGGTGAGAGATTAGGGCGTAATGTCTATACGGTAGTCTGCCATGACGACCTGAGCGCTGCTGATCTTATAGGGCGTCACCTTATCGATGAAGGGGGTACCTATTGGCAAGACGGACCGCTGAGTAAGGCGGTAAGAGAGGGTGGGATCTGTTACCTTGATGAGATCATTGAAGCACGTAAGGATACAACAGTCGTTTTACATTCACTGGCAGATTATCGCCGTGTCCTGCCGATAGACCGAACCGGAGAGCTGATAGAAGCGCATCCTGACTTTATGCTTGTCGTCTCGTATAATCCCGGGTATCAAAATGTACTCAAGGGGATGAAGCCAAGTACCAAACAGAGATTTGTCTCACTCAGTTTTGATTATCCCAAAGCTGACATAGAAAAAGAGATCGTAATAAAAGAGAGTGGGGTAGAGCCTGAGGTCGCCAAAAAGCTAGTCGATATAGCCCAAGAGATCCGCCGACTCAAAGACAGCGATATACAAGAGGCTGTATCGACAAGGCTCCTAGTCTATGCGGCAAAGCTTATCAGTAAAGGCTTTAATCCCTATGATGCTTGTATGCACTCCATAGTGGAATCATTAAGTGATGAGGAAGAGGTCTTAGAGGTCTTACAGACCTTGATAGGTCTGCATTTTAACAAGGAAGTCTAGTACTTTTTGTTTTGGTTATCGATAAGGTCACTTGGGACAAGGTCTTGGATAAGAGAATTGAGATTTTTTAGAGTAAAAAGTCTCAGGTTCTCTCCCTTCTCACTTTTTAGCTCATTTGAAAAACCGCTTTTAGAAAAGAGAAGAAAACTATCCGCTTTAAGATCTGTCTTTTCACATGTCTCCTTAAGTCTACGAAGTTCTGACTTCTTGGTCTTGGACTTGGAAAATTTCCATGCTCCTGCAAGCACCTTGCCTGACTTTGTCTTTGCCAGAATGTCAATACTGTTGTCGCTGTCCCAGTAAGACCCGATCTTTTGAATTGGGTCGTCTTTAAAACTCGCTCTCACAAGCTCTATGACAAGTCTCTCATAGATGAAGTCGGAGAATCCTTGCTCTCTGTTAGCAAGGGCTGTTTTGAACTCTGTAAAGTCACCCTCTTTGATCCCTTTATAGTAGGGAGAGACAGAG
>JBFEXN010000155.1:0-3902 GCA_041562655.1 Sulfurimonadaceae bacterium | reverse complement strand
GTGATATCGGCTCCTGTTGAACCTATTTTCTGACCCTTATATTCCGCACCCAATGCTTCACTCGCATCCTCGACAATACGGATATTATATATCTTTGCAATGTTATACAGTCGTTCCAAGTCTATCGTGCAACCCGCGATATGACTGACAATAACAGCCTTGAGTTTCTTAGACTTGTTATCAGATAAAATCGTTTCAAGTTTGTCCAGATTGATGTTATATGTCTCTTCCTCTGCATCAACAAAAATCGGTTCCGCATCAAAATGACGTACGACTTCAGGAACAGAAGGATAAGCGTTTACTGAACATAACACCTTGTCTCCACGTTTAAGATTGATAGCCAGCATTGCAAGATGTAAAGCGGACGTTCCATCTGATGTTGCAACGGCATACTGTGCGCCGGTATATTTGACGAAGGCCTCTTCTAGTTCTTCAACCTTATTCGTTTTTTGCGTCAAGACCTCTTCTATCTGGCTTTTCTCTTTGTTATCAATATTTGGTCTGTAAAACGGTATCTTCTTTGGCATTATCCCTAAACCCCTTTTCTTAAATATGATGACTCTAAAAGTCCACCTAAATAGGCTTTTAGAGTCACCCTGCTATTGTTAAGGCTATAAGCCCACATCCCTCGGATAATTGAAATCATGATTGATAGAGCGGCTCGTCAGCTTTGCTATCAACGGCATCCGTCTTTTAAACTGGTTTTGATAAATACGCTTTATCACCATATCCACCAACTCTTTCTCAAAACCTTCCACCAAAAGCTCGGACTCTGAAGCGCGTTCTTCGATATATCGATGCAGGACTGCATCAAGCTGAGCATAGGTATAACCCAGTTCATTCTCATCGCTCTGCCCGTCCCAGAGATCTGCCGAAGGAGCCTTGTTGACAATACTATCGGGCACCCCGATACAGCGTGCGAGCTCAAACACCTCAGTCTTGTACAGATCGCCTATCGGATTAAGCGCGGAAGCCAGATCACCAAAAAGCGTCCCATACCCGAGCATCAGTTCACTCTTGTTACTCGTTCCAAGAACAAGAGCGCCTTCTCTCGCCGAGATATCATATAGCGTTACCATACGAAAACGTGAAGAGAGGTTTCCTATGCGTAAAGAGCTCAATCCCTCAATATCATATGCTTTTAACAGTCCAGAGATATCATGTGTCTCATGCTTGATCCCAAATTTCTCACAAAGTTCATCCGCATCATCCAAACTGCTTTGAGATGAGAATTGCGAAGGCATCTTTACACACAAGAGTCTATCACCAAAAGCCCGCTGTGCCAAAACAGCCACTACAGCAGAGTCTAATCCTCCGCTCAGCCCAAGCACGACTTTGTCTAATCCGGTCTTTTCGACCTCGTCTTGTAAAAAAGCAACCAAGTAATCTGCAACCTGTGAATATTTTCGCATGAACCCTCTTAACCTAAACTAAAGTTTAATTGAAATTATTATATCTAATTTTTTTTATTAATGTACTACTTCATCAATTAATTTATTTATTTAATCTTGGGATAAATATTTAGCTCTAGTATAGATGTTATAATCCAAATAAAAAAAGAAAGCGTGATGTCAGATATCCACGAAACGATCAAAAGAGCGAAACAGGAGCATCAAGCCCTGTTTTACAACAATTCCGGTTCAAAAGAGGCCTATCAGTCTGGGGTGAAACACATCAGTTCTGCTGAATTCCTTGGGTATGCTGACCGCCTTCCCAACGGAGACCTGAGGATTAAAAAGATATTTTTATTAGTCGATTTTGAAAAGAACGAAGTAATACAGATACAAAAAGGTTCACGTATCAGTCCCATTGAACTGGAAGAGGCATAAGTCTTCTAATGACATTCGATATCTTCATTCATGCGTTTTAACTCGCGACAGCTAAACCCGGCTTCCTGGCGTGCTTGCACATTTAGATCTTTTTTCCGGGGAAAACTGCCTGGATAATACTCTTCTATGATGTCAAAATATATATCATAATCCAGCCCTTTAAGATCGCAGGCATATTTAAACCAGACATCTCCCTTATGCACATGATCGCACTCTTCTTCCAAAATGATCTTCAACACACGAATGATCGTCTCAGCTTTCACATCATCTTCAAAGTTTTTAAGTTTTTCTATCATCACGGGCGTTGCATCAAGACCGTTGGCCTCAAGATAACGTGGGACAACAGCCATACGTTCATGTAGCGTCTGTGTTCGTTGGGAAGCCTCAAAAAGTCCATTATGCACAGGCAGATCCCCATAAAAAGAGTTCACGTCTTTCAACAACTCTTCAAGCATCTCAAAATGACGTACCTCATCATAAGCCACACTCAACCAATCATCATAATATTTTTTAGGCATATCTTTAAAACGGTAAGCCCCGTCAATGGCCAGATCGATCGCCGAATACTCAATATGTGCGATAGCATGTAAAAAGATCGCCTTTCCCCTGTCACTACTTAGTTTCTTACGTTTAAGCACAACCGTGGGTGAGACCAGTTGACAATACCCTGCATAGGATGGTTCTTCAAAACAAAGGCTCACTTGAGTATGATCAAACTCAATCTCGTCTTGAAGATAGGATTGGTAAAAGCTTTTAAACCTCTCACACTTTTCTGAAGGTTTGTTGATACGCAAGATCTCTTCTAACAGACTAAAAAATTCCATGGACGCATTATGCTAGAATTCGACTAAAAAAGAGTTAAGTAGATGCAAATTAAAATTCAGCCTATGGGGCCGTACCAGACAAACTGCTATATCGTCACCGTTGATGGTAAGGATATCATCATCGACCCGGGTGTTGGCGCGACTGAATGGGTAATACAAAATGTCACTAATCCCATCGCCATCTTAAACACGCATGGGCACTTTGATCATGTCTGGTCAAACCAGGAACTCAAAGAGAGACTGGACATTCCTCTCTATACGCCCAAGGGTGATGCTTTTTTGCTAAAAAGCTCCGCGATGATGCCCGATCTTCCTCCATCAACTCCTGATGTTGAGATTGAGGGTGATGCAGAGTTGGACCTGGAAGGTATCACTGTGAAGTTTCGCCATTTTCCCGGTCACTGTCCCGGCTGCTCAACCATCGAGATAGGAGAGGCTATGTTTAGCGGAGACTTTATCTTTGAAAATTCTATTGGGCGCTGTGACTTTCCCTTCTCCTCACCGGAGGAGATGAAGCAGAGCCTAAGAGCGTTTAAAAATATTGATTATGACAAGAAGGTCTACCCGGGACACGGCGGGGCTACGAGTATCAAGGCTGAACAAAGAAATGCAGACTATTGGATACGAGCGTTATAGCATCGTAGACAGAAGCTTGCTAACTTCCCTTACTTGCGTTCATCAGATCAAGTTTTAGGACATGCTTGTCCAAAACGACTGTCTTGAACAGGCCTTCAAACACTTTGATATCTAAGACCATCCCTACGACATCGACATCACGCTTACGACCGTCTTTGTGACGGACCTTGGCCGTAAAGTTCACCTGATCGCCTACTTTTACTGGAGATAGAAAGGTCGTAGTCGCACCAGAAAGCACGACATTTGGATCATTCACTGCGGCCATGGCGGCATAATCCGCTGCTGAAAAAATGAACCCGCCATGTACCAAGCCTAATGTATCAGCTCGCATGTTAGAGCTTGTCATCAGACTGACTTTGGCAAACCCCTCCGACAACTCGTTAAGCGTACCGGAATAATCACTGTCTATGAGTTCATGCGTACGTAAAGCCTCTACCCCGTCCAGCTCCAATTCCTGGGTTTGTTCCTCTTGATTCTCTTCAATCAACTCTTCTTCAGCCATTCTATTTCCTTATTGCTTTAATATATACTCGTTTGGGTGCAGGATACCCTTCTACGGTTTTAGATGGGTCCTTCGGATCCAAGAAACTTCCCAGACTCTCACCTTCTATCC
>JBFEXN010000154.1:0-3914 GCA_041562655.1 Sulfurimonadaceae bacterium | reverse complement strand
CTTCTATAATCGCGTCAATAATTTCTAGACAAGGGACCTTCGAATGGATGACCGTTTATTTACCTTCTTTGGTATGATCAGCCACGATCACAGTTTTATTTTTCTTACACACATGTTCTTGAGTGCGATAATCGTACTTATTATTGCTAAGGTCGCTACATCAAGTATGCGTCTTGTTCCAACAGGAACACAAAACATAATGGAAGCTTACCTAGGCGGTGTTCTTGCAATGGGTGCGGATGTTATGGGTAAAGAAGATGCACGTAAATATCTTCCTCTAGTTGCGACTATTGGACTTTTTGTCGGTATTGCTAACCTTATCGGGGTTATCCCTGGTTTTGAAGCACCAACTGCTTTCTTGGATATGACACTTGGTCTAGCTTTAGTAGTATTTATCTATTATAACTTTGAAGGTATCCGTCGTAACGGTGTCATCAAATACTTTGCTCACTTCATGGGTCCAGTATGGTGGTTGGCATGGTTGATGTTCCCAATCGAGATCGTTTCTCACATCTCTCGTGTTATCTCTCTTTCTTTCCGTCTTTTTGGAAATGTTAAGGGTGATGATATGTTCTTGATCGTTCTTTTGATGTTAACGCCGTGGGTATTCCCAATGATCCCATTCGCACTTTTAACATTTATGGCACTTCTTCAAGCGTTTATCTTCATGATGCTGACTTACGTTTACCTTGGCGGAGCAGTAGTAGTTTCTGAAGACCACTAAGGGTCTTCAGAAAATGAAAAAAACCGTCTACGAAACTATCCTTAGTTTTTTGCTAGGCGTCTCTTGGGCGTTCCTTGTCCTGGGAGCTTTTCTCACCTTTGAATCTTTTATTGAATTCGGTCTGATGAGTGCTGTCTTCAGTACGATTATCTTTATCTTTATCTTTTTATTCTTGATCCTTATCCTTGAAACGATGAATCTATATAGAGATAATCATGAAGAGAATCGCAAGCAGACGAAGCTCCTTCTTGATATAAAAGAATTACTCAAAAAAGACGATGATTAAGTCATATCTGATCACTGATCCCAGTCTCTTTGGAGATACTCCGGAGGCATTGACTTCTTCTGTGTCTGCATCGATACAACATTTCAAGCCTGATTACATCTGTCTTCGTGATAAGAGCAGCGAGAACTATACTGAACTTGCAAAAGCTTTTTTGCGTCTGCCTGGAGAACATAAAGCATTATTGCACGGGGATGTCGATCTGGCTCTTTCTTTGGGTGCTTTTGGTGTTCATCTGAGTTCCCTTCAGTTTGACGAGATCAGAAGGGCCAAAGAGGGAGGACTGTTTGTGATCGCTTCCACCCACTCATATGAAGAAGCGCTCCGGGCCGAAGAAGCTGATGCTATTACGTACAGTCCCATATTCTTCTCACCAAACAAGGGAATTCCCAAGGGTTTAGAGGATTTAAAAGAAATAACGGGTAAAATAAATACCAAGATTTTTGCTCTTGGCGGTATTACGACCAAAGAGCAGATAAAGCAGGTCGAAGGATGTGATGTCTACGGCTTTGCTTCGATACGATTTTTTGCGCAAGGCGCATAGTTATAAGGAAAAAAATGTTTGAAACAGTCATCGGATTGGAAGTTCATACTCAACTAAATACAGATACTAAACTTTTTTGTTCATGTGCAACCAGCTTTAATGAGACTCAAAACTCCAATACTTGTCCTACCTGTTTAGCCCTTCCGGGAGCACTCCCGGTCTTAAACAAAGAGGTTCTTCACAAGTCTATTATGTTTGGAACAGCGGTGGATGCTACCGTCAACCGTACGTCGTACTTTGACAGAAAGTCTTATTTCTATCCGGACAGTCCATCTGCGTATCAGATAACACAATTGTATACACCCGTCGTCGAGCACGGAAAACTAAGAATCGATTTTGAAGACGGTAATCATAAAGAGATCCGTATCAATCGCGCACATATCGAAGCGGATGCAGGTAAAAACATTCATGAAGGCTCTGTTTCCAAGGTAGATCTTAACCGTGCCGGTACACCTCTTCTTGAGATCGTATCCGAACCGGATATGCGCTCTGCCGAAGAAGCTATCTTGTATTTGAAAAAACTGCATTCTATCGTACGTTATATCGATATCTCAGATGCAAATATGCAAGAGGGTTCTTTTCGCTGTGATGTCAATGTCTCTATCCGTCCAAAGGGTGATGAGAAACTTTACACGCGTGTAGAGATCAAGAATATCAACAGTTTCCGTTTTATCGAAAAGGCAATAGAACTTGAAGTCGCTCGTCAGACTGAAGCCTGGGAAGACGGAATCTATGAGCAGGAGATCGTACAAGAGACGCGTCTTTTTGATCAGAATAAGCAAGAGACACGTTCGATGCGCGGTAAAGAGGGTGCGGCTGATTATCGTTACTTTCCTGAACCAGATCTTCTACCTGCAAAGATCGATGATGAGATGTATGAGAAGTTCTGTCAGATACCAGAACTTCCGGATGAGAAACGCGAGCGTTTTATCAACGAATATAAGATCAATGAGTACAATGCAACGGTTCTTACTTCCACACTTGAGATGGCACATTTCTTTGAGGAGATGATGAGCGCGGGTATTACAGGTAAGAATGCAGTGACATGGTTGAGTGTTGAACTTCAAGGTCGTTTAAAAGGCGGCCTGTCTATTGAGACTTCTCCGGTGAATGCAAAAACAATGGGAATGCTGGTCAAACGAATTGAAGACCAGACAATATCGGGTAAAGCGGCCAAAGAGGTCCTTGATTACCTGATGGAAAATGAGATAGATGTTGACACTGCTATTGAAAAGCTCGGTCTGAAGCAGGTGACAGATATGGGAGCTATTGAAGCTATCTGTGACGAGATCATCGCAGCAAATGAAGATAAGGCGGAACAGTACAGAGGCGGTAAAGATAAACTCTTCGGTTTCTTTGTCGGTCAAGTGATGAAGGCGAGTAAGGGGTCTGCCAACCCGGCGGCCGTTAATGAGGTTTTAAAAGCCAAATTAGGATAGAGCGTGGGTCTTATCTCTAAGGGATTTATTGATGTTGCCTACACCCTGCAAGCCTCCAAGTCTTATCAGGGTACAAAACACTTCTTCTATTCTCTTTTAGAGGATGACGCTTACCCGTATAAAAAATATTTTGATTATGTGATGATGTTACTTATCTTGTCAAGTGTGATGCTTCTGATAAGACAGGTAAAATATCCGCTTCCGGAATACGCTGTTATCTACAATGATTTTATTATCTCCTTGATCTTTCTGTTCGAATATCTGCTTCGCTTTTGGGTTCACAGCTCGGTTTCACAAGAGCTCATTCACCAATATGAGAAAGATGAGTTTCTGGGTCTTCGGTTCCGACCATACAGGGCTATTGGAAAAGCACTTCGGATCAAGTGGAAATATGTCAGTTCTGCTTATGCGATTATCGACTTGTTGGCCATCATGCCATTTTTTCATCAACTACGGATATTACGCCTTTTTATCCTTTTTCGTGCCTTTAAGATTTTTAGATATACCAAGAGCCTTCAGCAGTTTGCAGGTGTTCTTGCATCTAAAAAGTTTGAGTTTTTTACCCTGATGATATTTGCCACGGTCATGATATCTATGGCTGCGGTACTGATCTACATCGCTGAGGCGAACAATCAAGACTCTGCTATTGATACGATGTTTGAAGCGTTTTACTGGTCTTTTGTGACGCTCTCTACAGTTGGGTATGGGGACTTTGTCCCGGTAACGGATCTTGGTCGTACGGTTGCCATGGTCATCATTATTTCCGGTATCGCCGTCATCTCTTTTATGACCTCTATTGTCGTCTCTGCTTTTACTGAACAGCTTGATGGGATTAAAGAGCAGAAGATGATATCAGACATCTCAAAGATGAAACGTTTTTATCTGATCTGCGGGTATTCTGAAGTGTCGTCTATTGTGACGAAG
>JBFEXN010000153.1:0-4066 GCA_041562655.1 Sulfurimonadaceae bacterium | reverse complement strand
GGCATTAAACCTGAAAATATCTTCATCGACGACCTGCGTGAAGAGTTCGTCCGCGATTACGTCTTCCCGATGTTCCGGGCCAATGCCATCTATGAAGGCGAGTACCTTCTTGGAACTTCCATCGCCCGCCCGCTTATCGCTAAGCGTCAAGCAGAGATCGCTAAGATCACTGGTGCAGACGGAGTCTCTCACGGTGCGACAGGTAAAGGAAACGACCAGGTACGTTTTGAAATGGGATACCTTGGTCAAGACTCTACACTGACGATCATTGCACCATGGAGAGAGTGGGATCTGAACTCTCGTGAAAAGCTTCTGGCCTATGCACGGGAACATGGTATCGAGATCGATAAAAAACACCTTGATGAAAATGGAAACCCTAAAGCCAGTCCGTATTCTATGGACGCAAACCTTCTGCATATCTCTTATGAAGGACTTCACTTAGAAGACCCATATGCAGAGCCTGAAGATGATATGTGGTTATGGACAAATTCTCCTGAGAATGCTCCGGATGAGCCCGAATATATCGAGATCGGTTATGCTCACGGTGACCCGGTAACACTGAATGGGGATGCCCTTAGTCCAGCGACTATGCTTAAAACACTGAACGAGCTTGGAAATAAGCACGGTATCGGACGTATTGATATTGTTGAAAACCGTTTTGTAGGGATGAAAGCACGTGGATGCTATGAGACTCCGGGTGGGACTATCATGCTAAAAGCACACCGTGCTATTGAGTCTATCACGCTTGACAGAGAAGCAGCTCACTTAAAAGATGAGATGATGCCACGATACGCAAAACTTATTTATAATGGTTTTTGGTTCTCTCCTGAACGCGAAATGCTACAAGCATCAATTGACAAATCTCAAGAGTTTGTCAACGGTGTTGTCCGTCTGAAACTTTACAAAGGTAACGTTATCGTTGTCGGGCGTTCATCTGTCGACTCACTCTTCAATGAAGAGTATTCGACTTTTGAAGAAGACGAAGTCTATAACCAAAAAGATGCCGAAGGTTTCATTAAGCTAAATGCACTTCGTTTCATCATTGCAGGTAAAGCACGAAAAAAATAGGCTTCCTGTATTCAAGACACTACATATCTTAAGGACACCTAAATATTGGTGCCCTTACTCTTTCCTTACAACTTCTTTTTAACCAATACTTAGTAACATTTTAAAACTAATAATTAAAAGGTCTTTCTTAATGAGTACAGAAATGAAAAAAGTCGATCCCGAATCAGAAGAGTTTCAAACCGAATTGGCAAAAACTATAAAGTTTACAGACAAGGTCGTCCAACAATTTGGCTACGCTTATAATCCGGATGCAGCCATCAATGAAGGCATCCAGATGGGTCTGACTCGAAACAAACTTATTTATGACAAACGATATTGCCCCTGTTTCTTTGTCACAGGAGACAAGGAAGAAGATCGGATATGTCCGTGCAAGCCTGCTATCGAGCACGAGATACCAAATGACGGTGTTTGCCACTGTCAAATATTCTGTACCCCTGAATATGCTGCAGCAAAAGCAGAAAAAGATGAACTCGAAGCAGTTACACATGAGCATTCACGCGGCTTGACCACTGCAGAATGCGAAAGCTTACTTTCTCAAAGTGACATCGATTCAGACGAGCTTACTGCCCTGATCGAGGCCCGTGATCTTGGCATGGTAGACTTTAACCTAATTGATGTAAGAGAGTGGATGGAACATCAAAGCGGACACATAAAAGGGACCAATGCTTTGGTACCGACAACAAGCTTCTTCAACTCACTAGAAAAGGCTGAACTCGATCCTTCCAAAAGTGTGATCGTATATTGTCATGTTGGAAGTCGAAGCGCACACTGTCAACGTATTCTTGCAGATATGAACTTTAAAAGTGTCATCAATCTCGCCCATGGTATTTCAGGTTACCGAGGAGAAGTTGTTCGTTAAATGCCTTTAGGTGTAATCTAAGAGCAAATCTGCTAGAATCGCATAACTAATAACTATACTAAAGAGAATGCAGATGAAAGTACTATTAACAAAAGATGTAAAAGGCCTTGGTAAAGCGGGCGAAGTCAAAGAAGTCAAAGACGGATACGGGCAGAACTTCTTGATTGGAAAAGGCTTTGCTAAAGCAGCGACAAATGCTGTTCTGAACCAGCACAAGGCCTCAGAAAAGAAAAAAGCTGAAGATGAAGCAGCAGAGCTGAAACATTTGCAAGAGGTAAAAGAACAACTATCTACACTAACAACGATAATCAAGAAAAAAGTTGGTGAGAACGGCCACCTTTTCGGTTCTGTGACCAAAGATGAAATTGCACATGCCGTTGAAGACCAACATAAGATCACAATCGATAAAAAACATATTGTTCACAAACTTTCAATGAAAGAGCCTGGTGAGTATGAGATAGATCTCAAACTTGGACATGGTCTTCATGCGATGATGAAGATCGATATCATAAGCGAATAGCAAAAGGCTACAGATGTTTGATGCAACCACCATACTCGCCTACAAAGGCAAAAACAAAGCAGTTATAGGCGGAGATGGACAAGTCACTTTTGGAGACTCCGTTTTAAAGAACAATGCGACGAAGATTCGCACCCTTTACAAAGGGGAGATACTTGCTGGATTTGCCGGTTCCACTGCCGATGCTTTTAACCTCTTTGATATGTTTGAAGGCTTTTTAGGTGAACGTAAAGGTGATCTCATCAAAGCTGTCATCGACTTCTCAAAAGCATGGCGTAAGGACAAGGTACTGCGCCGCCTTGAAGCGATGATGATCGTTTTAAATCAAGAACATATCTACATCCTCACGGGTAACGGTGATGTTGTCGAACCAGAGGACGGAGAGATAGCTTCAATAGGAAGCGGTGGTAATTTTGCCATATCTGCTGCACGTGCACTGAAACGTCATGCTGACATGGATGAGGAGTCACTTGTCAAAGAATCTCTTCAAATCGCATCAGAACTGTGCATCTATACCAACAATAACATCAAACTTCTTTCATTGGACAATAAATGAATATGACACCAAAGCAGACCGTTGCCTATCTAGACGAGTATGTCATCGGTCAAGACGAGGCTAAAAAGACTATCTCTATCGCACTGCGTACACGTTATCGCCGCATGCAACTAGATGAGAAACTTCAAGACGATATCATGCCAAAGAATATCTTGATGATCGGCTCAACCGGGGTGGGTAAGACTGAGATAGCAAGACGTCTGGCCAAACTAATGAATCTTCCATTTATCAAGGTAGAAGCGAGTAAATATACTGAAGTCGGCTTTGTAGGACGCGATGTTGAATCAATGGTGCGTGACCTGGTAATGACCTCCATAGGTATTGTCAAAAAAGAGCACCAAGAACGCAATATTGAACAGATTGGGAACTATGTCCTTGACAAGATTGTAGACAAACTTCTCCCCCCTCTTCCTCTTATGGCAAGTGCTGAAAAAAAAGAAGAATACAAGAGTTCTCGTGCCAGAATGAAAGAACGTGTTATCAACGGCGATATGGATGAAAAAGTCATTGAGATAGAAATACCAAAAAGTACCATAGATTTTAATGACACTAATATGCCCCCAGAAATGGCCAAGGTACAAGAGTCTTTCTCCCAAATGTTCTCTGGTCTGAACAAAGAAGAGCTCAAAAAAGAAGTCTCGGTCTTTGATGCAAAACATATATTGAAGACTGAGGCTGCTGATAAACTTCTTGACATGCATGCTATACAAAATGAGGCACTTAAACGAGCCGAGACTGGCGGAATCATTTTCTTGGATGAGATCGATAAGATAGCTGTCGGTGCAAAAAACGACGGGCGAAGTGATCCGAGTAAAGAAGGCGTTCAAAGAGACCTTCTTCCTATCGTTGAAGGATCAAGCGTAAGCACCAAGTTTGGCCAGATAAAAACTGATCATATCCTTTTTATTGCCGCAGGCGCTTTCCATGTCAGTAAACCAAGTGATCTTATTCCTGAACTACAGGGACGTTTTCCGCTAAGAGTTGAACTCAACCCTATGACAGAGGAAGCTCTTTATCAAATACTTACGCAGACCAAGAGTTCTCTACTTCGTCAATATGAAGCATT
>JBFEXN010000152.1:0-4085 GCA_041562655.1 Sulfurimonadaceae bacterium | reverse complement strand
CCATCAAAGTTGAAAAGAATATCCCTTCTTTCGCCGGATTAGGCGGTGGAAGTTCTGATGCTGCCTGTTTTTTAAAGATGTGTAACAACACGCTTGACTTGGGTCTAAGTCTAAATGAACTGGCCAAGATCGGCTCCAGTGTTGGAGCCGATGTCCCATTCTTTATCTATGACTACACTTCTGCCAATGTCTCTGGGATAGGTGAGGTCGTAGAGAGGTTTGACGAGGAACCTCTAGAGTTTGAGACCGTGACACCAGATATCAAAGTCAGCACACCAGAAGTATACAAGACATTTAGAGAGATGTTCTACAAAGAGTTGGGGCCAGAGGAACACGCAAGACTGAGCGTTATGGATTCAAAAAAGATACTGAAGGAATACACTATCTCCGAAGCAAATGATCTTTTTGAACCTGCTCTGCACCTGTACAAGAGACTCAAAGAGACCTACCAAAAAGGCTGGTTCTTCTCCGGTAGCGGGAGCACTTTTTTTCGGCTAAAGTCATAAAAGCACAAGCAAGGCCCACCTTGCAAAAGATTATCAGATTAGAAAGAAGAACATAAACAATGGGCGAAACGATTGCCACAAATAAAAAAGCGTATCATGATTACTTTATAGAAGAAAAACTTGAAGTCGGTATAGAGCTTCTTGGAAGCGAGGTCAAGGCTCTGCGTGCCGGAAAAGCACAACTAAAAGAGTCCTATGTCCGCTTTATCAAAGGTGAGCTGTTTTTAATGAACTCGCACATCGGTCTTCTTGATACGACCCACTCTTACTATAAACATGACGAACGCCGCGTACGAAAGCTGCTCCTGCACAAAAAACAGATGCAAAAATTTGCCAAGGCCGTTGAACGAGACGGAATGACCATCGTCTGCCTTAGTCTTTACTTCAACCATAAAAATATAGTCAAGGCCCAGATCGCTGTTGCAAAAGGTAAGCAGCTTCACGACAAACGCGCGGACCTGAAACAAAAAGACATGAAACGTGACATCGACAGAGCGATGAAAGACTACTAGATGAAATTGACCGACGAACAAGTTCACTCCTTTCAAAGGGACGGCTTTTTACTATTAAGAGGATTTGCTGACACCTCCTTATGCGACCAGATCCGGAATAAGGCATTAAAGCACCTCGAGCAGGCGATAGAACCGATAGAGAGTGAAGAGGAGTATCAGCGTATAGGTGTTCAAGACCAAACTGTACGCAGGCTTCGCCAGGTCTATGACAGGGAAGAGATTTTCGCCTCATGGATGACAAACGAAGATATAAGGCCTATGCTCGAACAACTACTAGGAGAGAAGCCTGTACTTTTACTCGCGCATCATAATTCCATTATGACCAAGCTTCCACGTAAAAGCTCCATCACCTCTTGGCATCAGGATATCCGGTATTGGCATTATGAGAATGACAATCTTTTATCCGTCTGGTTAAGTCTTGGAGATGAGTTTTTAGAAAATGGTCTTTTGGAGTTTATCCCGGGCTCACATAAGATGATATTCACACCCGATCAATTTGACGAGAGGTCTTCGTTCAGAGATGACATTGAAAAGAACAGAGATATTCTCTCAAAGCGTGTACACTACAATCTTCAAAAGGGCGATGTCGTCTTCTTTCATGCAAAGACACTCCACTATGCCCATCAAAATGACACCGACGAAGCGAAGATATCCTTTGTCTACAGTCTTAGGGGTATCTCCAACAAACCTATAGCAAACACACGCAGTGACTATAGAGAGATCAGTCTTTAGACGTATCACTTTTTTATACTGAAGGTCTTACTTAGATGGGGATCTTGTACAGAAGGTGTTTAACATAAGGTGCAAGTGCACCCTACGATCTTAGTGTAGATCTTTCCAGATCTGTTTTTTCCACAGGAAGGCTGCAAGAATAAAGAAGATCATGTAGAGCATCACATACATACCGATGCGATCACGCTCTTCAGCTTTAGGATCACCCGCTTCTTTCAGATAATCGATAACTTTTTCTGCAGATTCTGCATTCAGACCGACACGCGGCATAGACGTTCCCAAAAGAAGCTGTTGAGGATCTTCCACAAAGGTGGAGATATAGTGCTCTCCGCGAGAACGGATATACATAGAGAGGTCAGGAGGAAGTTTTCCCATGTAACCTGTGATCCCCTCTTCTGCATCAAGATGTCTGATATCAAATGCCATCTCGTCACGTCTGTCCTTGAAAATTGTTTTCTCACCGATCAAAGTCCAGTTTTTATAACGCACATTATGACAACGGCCACAGGCATCCTGAAAAGCAATAGCCGGTGTTATCTCTTCATGTTTAGGAGCGATCTCTTGAAGATAGGCAATGACATTGACAATATCCTGATCCTCTGTAAGCATATACTTGACACTGTCCATCTGGTGACTGCGTACAATAGAGAACTTATGATCAACGTTCGATGCCATAGCAGGATCTTTGATCAATCCGATCAGATAAGTACGATCATATAGTGCTCCGGCTGTTTCAAGGCTAGGAGGCACGACACCGCCCATAGAGACACTTCCCCCAAAGTGACAACCCGTACACGCCGCATCGTAAGTCGCCTCACCGGCCTTTGCATCACCATTAAGTGTTGCAATACGCTCTACATCAGCCCAAAATGCTTTCTTGGCATCCCGTCTTGCCTCAGCTGCCTGCATATCGGCTTCAAGCATGCTTAGCTTTTTGGCATCTGATGATTGGTTCGATTTTTCGGTAGCAATAGCCTCTCTTAATTGGGAGATCTTGTTGTCGACTTCGGCAATATCAGAACTTCCGTTGTATGTAAAGCCTTTGCTCTCAACGTGCGGGTGCATCTGAGAATGTGCAAACGGTTCCACCAGCCAGTATGTCAAAAGTGAAAAGGCGACAACAACGCTTAAAATCAGTAATTCTTTTTTCATCTATTGTCCCTTACAGCTTTTTTTCTAATTTAGTAATAAACGGAAGTGCTATCCACAGAGCAAAGAACACTAGAGCCGCAATCAGACCGATGGTATTCCATGCCCCTGCCGGCGGAAGTTTACCCATCGCCGTCAGGACGATCAGGTCAACGACCATGATCCAGAACCAGATCGCAAACGCACCGCGGCGGTTTGCCGGAGCGACATTGGGACTTCTATCCATAAACGGAAGCGCAAAAAAGATCACCTGTGCGATAGCGAATGCGATCAATCCAAGGTCTTTAGAGAAAGGACGTAAGATCTCATACGACCATAAGAAGTACCATTCAGGATAGATATGTGCCGGCGTCTTAAGACCGTCAGCCGGATCAAAGTTGACCGGGTCCATCGCAAATCCATACTGCCAGAATGTCAGATAGAAAAAGAACATCAAGAATATAGAGACGACAAACATGTCTTTGGACATAAAGTCGTTCGCAAAACGGATGACTTTTGAACCTGCCTTGTCACCGTCTAAATATTTTTTAGACTCCGCTTCAAAATCGATCTCTTCGCCATCTTGATTGTTGACGTGAGGAATACGAAGTGCTGCAAAGTGAATACCGATAAGACCGATGATCGCCAAAGGCAACAGCAGTACATGCAGCATAAAGAAACGGTTCAAGAAAGCCTGTCCCGGGACATAATCACCACGGATCCACTCAACAACACCGTTAAGTTCCAATGAACCTGCAGAAAACAGGTTAGTAATAACCATACCCGCCCAGTACGACATCTGACCCCATGGAAGCATGTATCCAGAGAAGGCTTCAGCAGAAAAGGTAACAAACAACAACATACCGGAGATCCAGATCATCTCACGTCCCTTTTTATAAGAGCCGTAGTAGATACCCGTAAGCATATGGATATAGATGATCAGAAAGACCACCGATGCGGCCACTGCATGGATATGTCGCCACAACCAGCCAAAACCGACCTCTTGCATGATCGTGTAATTAACACTGTCAAAGGCAGTCTCGACATTCGGCTGATAATACATCAGCAAGAAGATACCTGAGACCAGAAGCAGACCGAAAGTAACAGCCAGGACCATTCCCATCGCCCAAAGGAAGTTGATGTTTTTTGGGATCCAGTACTCGGATGCCATGACTTTTTCAACTTTTTCAATTGCTAAACGCTGGTT
>JBFEXN010000151.1:0-4090 GCA_041562655.1 Sulfurimonadaceae bacterium | reverse complement strand
GTGTTGATACGCGCGGAGAGTTCCGTGATCTCGTCCAGCCAGACCCGCATCTCGTCTTTGAAGTACACGATGTCCTTATCAGACTCTCCGACGACCTTTACCGTCTCATCGATGCTCTTGAGTTTGAGCCGGATGTCTTTTAAGATAAGTTCGAGCTCTTGCATGTTTGTATTAGCCGGTTTAATGATGTCGGCGCGTATTTCAGCGACACCCTTATCCGTGTTTTGAACAAGAGATCGGATATCCTTTAGTGTCGTATTGAGTGTCGTGATCGATGCATGAAACTCTTTTGCGCTTTGGGCATTTCCGGTGAGGGTGTGCAAGAGATCGGGAGAGGTGGACAACCTGTTTGCAAAATTTTCAAGGTGAGTAAGGGATGTTTGAAAACTTGCATTTTGGTCGGCAAGGGAAGTGGTGATGATATCTGCATTGCGCACGATGTTTTGTAACTCGGCGACAACAGGTTGTATATCAGAGATGATCTCATTGATCCCATCTTTGATGTACATACGCATCACAACTTTTTCATTCATGGGAGGCTTGTCCATCGACGATGTTAGGGTGATCTTTGATTTTCCGATCAGCGGTTTTTCCAGCGTGAAAAGGGCATTGGAACGTATCCATTTGGTGTTGCGTTCAGGTATGGATATCGTAATGAGGACCTCTCCGTTGTCATAAAGAGAGAGTTCGTCGACATGACCGATCTCGAAACCGGAAAAAAGGATGGGCATCCCCTCTTCGATCTCTTCAGCGTTTTGTGAAAGAAGTTTGTACTGCACCTGTCTTTCAAGGACTCCCTTTTTATCGATGACATAAATCAGTGAGAGCACTATAAACACGGATGTGATGATAATGAAGGTGCCTACACTCAGTGCTATTCTTCGATATGACATGAGACCTCCTTATAGTGGCTTTGCTGATGTTTTAAATCAACAATAAGAACCCGCTGATATGGGATAAGAAGAGCATCCAGCGCATTGAGTATAAAGTTGATGCTGTTCTGCTCGGTTAAAAACACAAAGGGTTGATCAATAACAATTCTAGCACCTTTTTTTACAAAGGCACGTATGAGTTGCGCGTAAAAGATCTCTTCGGCGGTGCAGGCATCATATCGTAAAGAAGCTAGATGATCGAGCCCAAGGGTTTTAAGCGCGTCATAGGCAAACTTTTGAGCTTTTTTACGACTAAGGCGTTCATGCACCTGTATTATCAAGGCGATGTTCTCAACCATACTAAGGTTGGATAGCAGGGGCGTTGAGACAGATACAAAAGCATACTTCTCATGGAGATAGGCCTCTTCTTTGTAGCGATCAAGGTCATGCGTATTCGCAAAGAGTTTTATAGATATTGAATCAGTAATAGTATCACCTCTATACTCATAATGGCTATGATGAGTTTGACCATACCGTTTAAAACAGCGATGGGAATGCCGGTATAGGTCATGCTCGTTCCCAAGCCACTATAGATAGGAACGAGTGTCACAAAAAAACCAAATAAGATACTTTTGCTAAAAAGCAGGATAAAGTCATTGATACTGATGGCATGAATAAGGGTTCGTATATATAGATCTGCACCTGTCTCAAAAAAGAAGAAAAGATAGGCATAGCCGCTAAAAAGCATGATGATGCTTAACAAAGAGGCGAGCATAACCAGTGAGATGATCCCGGCAATGATTCGGGGCAAGAAGAGGTACTCTATGATATCTATGTGAAAAGCCTTAAGGGTGTTCAACTCTTTGGAGACCTTCATGACAGCGATCTCTGTGTTAATAGCAGCACCGGAGCGAAGTGCGATGAGCAGAACAGTCGTCAGTGGAGCCGCTTCGTTTAAGACCGTGCGGATGACAAAGGTCCCGATATGGTCTTTGAGGCCATAGTCCATGGAAAAATACACGATCAGCGAGATGATGATACTGCCAAATACCGTGCCGATCAGAAAAAGAAGAGGTAATACCTCCACGGCAGTAAAATAGATCTGTTTGATGAGAATATCTTGTGTTGCAGAATTGTAAGAGCGTTTTTGAAAGAGTCTATACAGACATTGATAGGCAAAGTAAAGCGCTTCATAGAAGATGTTTAAAAAACGTAGAGTGACTTCACCCAAACCCTGTACAAGACGCATGTCTATAGATACGTAACCATGTTACGCCCCTCTTTTTTAGATTGATACAAGGCCCGGTCGATGCGTTCGAGTATCGTATCAAAACTATCATCATCCAAGAAATGCGATACACCTAAAGAAATGGTCATTTTGTATGTGTCGTCAAAGAGATGCTGTTCTACCAAAGAACGTAGTTTGTTTGCGATCTTTATCGCCTCGTCTTTATGGGTATGTGACAGAAGGATCATAAACTCTTCTCCTCCCCATCTGGCAAGTACGTCATTCTCTCTAAGATGCGTTTTTAGAAGTGCTGACATCTGTACAAGCGTTGAGTCACCGACAAGGTGTCCATAGGTGTCGTTGACCTTCTTGAAAAAATCTATGTCGATCATTATCAATGAAAAGGGCGTCTGGTAACGGTGGTACAGGCTGATCGTCTTTTTGAGTTTCTCGTTAAAGTATTTACGATTATAGATCTGTGTCAAAAAGTCGGTAATAGAGAGTTCTTCAACACGTTTTTGGTTGGTGATATCCTGACAAATACTCATATACCCGCGTATCTCTCCTTGCTCGTCATATAAAGGGACGACCGAAGTATTAACCCAAAAGTCCGAACCGTCTTTACATCTGTTGAGTAGCTCGCCCTTCCACTCTTCACCTCGTTTTACTTTGTTCCACATCTTGGTGTAAACCGTAACGGGAGCATCGGGATGATGAAGAATATTATGATGTTTTCCGATGAGCTCTTTTTCTGAGTATCCGCAATGCTGGGCAAAGGCATCGCTGACAGAAGTTATGTTCCCATTCAAATCAGTCTGAAAAGTATCAACATATTTATTGATGGTCTTTGTTGTCTGCTCAAGGTATTCAAGCATCTTATTGAGGTCATTAGCGATAGCTCCGTATTCGTTATGCGTATAGATTTCCAACCTTGAGCCCAATTCACCTTGTGCGATCTTTTTGGTCGTATTAAGAAAAGCGCTCTTGAACAGATTTGAGGTTATGAGTATTCCGATGAGAAGATACAAGACCAGAAATAGAATTATCCAGATAGCAACATACGCGAAGAAACGGTGTTTTTTTTGTATCTGTATCGTAGTGTTTATGTGCTCATTTAGTTCTTTGTAATGCATGTCGTATTCATCAAGATAAACTCTTGAGTCTTTAGTAAAGACTTCGAAATACTCCTTGGCAGAGATAGAAAGGTCTTCTTCTTGTAGTATCTTATCAAGTAGTCTTATGCTCTGTGGAAGCTCAAGTAATGAATACTTGTTGGCTATGTGATCCACAGAATCATGATACTGCTCAAAGGTATGCATATCTTGAAGATCATGAAAAAAATGGTGCCTGATTAAGGTTAATGCTTTTTTGTTTTCTTTATTAAGGCTCTTATCCGAGAGAATGCCTGTGCCGATACCTCGAAGTTGACCGTGGGCTTCGACGAGGGATGGTAAAATATGATAAAGAAGTTGTGTGTTAGTAATATTGTTTTTGCCTTTGTCTAAGCTACTATTTGTGAAATTTGAAATCAAGTTGATGAACTGGACGATCTGTTCAATAGTACGTGTCAGTGCATTAAAAGTAGCGTCTGGATCTTTTTCTAGACCCCCGGCGAAGATTTCGTCCAGTCGATTTTTGATGTTTTGGTACTGTTGAGTGATGTTTGTATGCGCCCACTTTTTATGAATGATTTCATCTATTTGGTTTGCATATCCCTTGTTTTGTATCTTTAATTCATAGAGTTGTCTGTCAAATTCATGCACTCCCCTCAACTGCGAGTTCATCATCCCTCTTGTCTGTTGCAAGGAAGTCATAAACGAGAAGAGGGCTTTGCTCAGGTGCAGAGCATCTAGAGTCTGCTGGTTGTTTTGTGTCTTATATTCAAGTTCATCGAGATAGGAAAAGCTGAGGTAAGTGATAGCAAAGATATTTATGATGATGATTAATGAGTATTTCTGAAGGATATCAAGTCTGTTTGAGAGCCATATGG
>JBFEXN010000150.1:0-4110 GCA_041562655.1 Sulfurimonadaceae bacterium | reverse complement strand
GATGTTTTCTAAGCAGGCGTATTGACCATCCATTGTGAAAAGACATTTAAATAATTCCAGAAAGACTGAATATTCTCATCTGAAACTTTCCCTGAAAGTCCCGGAAGAAGCATCGCATAACACTCTAACCATCGTAATCGTGCTTTTTCTGTGATCTTGAAGGGCGCATGATGGCCTACCATTTGAGGTGCTCCGCGTGACTGGTTGAAGTAGCTTGGTCCGCCGCAGATCTGGATCATAAAGTCGGCTGCATGTTTTTTTGCTGCCGCGAACTCATTGGGGTCATCCACAGGAAAGAGGTCCGAGATATCACTGTCTTTCAGGAGTTCATAATGATCGCTTACCAGTTTTCTGAAACCCTCTTCACCCAGCTCTTGTAAAAATTCGGGATTGGGTTTTGTTACCGGGGGACGCTGACCAAACTGACCGGGAGTTACTGTAAGGTTTAAACTTGAAAAATTCATTTTTATCCAATATTTTTTTGACATTGTATGAAAGAAACATAAAATTGATGTTAAATAGATTCAGTTAGAAAATATATTTAATTTAGCCAAGGTATAATTTTAAAAACAAAGATCTGAGGGCAATACTATGGAAGCAAAAATCTTTTTTGGAAGTACAGAAGCAACGAAAAAAGAGCTGGGCGAACGCCGCTCACCTTTTGATGATAAAGTTGTCTCAACGGCACCTGTCTGTAATGCAGAAGATACGATCAAAGCTTTGAAAATAGCCCAAAGCGCAACACAGGCAGCGAAAGCATCAACATTGGCGCAGCGTTGTAACTGGCTCTTGGATGTGGCGGCGAAACTAAAAGAGAATAGAGAAGACATCGCTCGCACGATCACGGATGAAGTCGGCAAGCCCTTGATGTTCTCCCGTGTTGAAGTAGATCGTGCTATTGAGACGGTGACGCTTTCTGCTGAGACGATGCGAACCATGCATGGAGAAACGATCAACACTGATGCGATGCCTAGCGGTAAGAAGACGATATCGTATTTCTTTAGAGAGCCGGTTGGCGTCGTTTCTGCCATCACGCCTTTTAATTTTCCGCTTAACCTGGTCGCCCATAAACTTGCACCGGCCCTTGTCTCTGGAAACTGTGTTGTCCTTAAACCTACACCTGAGGCTCCATTGACGGCATATAAGTTTGCAAAACTTTTTATTGAGAGTGAATATGCAATCAAAGATGCACTCTCTGTCGTCTATGGAGATGTAGAAGTAGGATCGACCTTAGTTGAAAACGACATCCCCCGTGTGATCAGTTTTACAGGTTCTGTCCCTGTCGGAAATATCATCACAAAATCAGCAGGGATAAAGAAGGTCTCATTGGAACTTGGCGGAAATGCAGCGACCTTTATCGATGGTTCAGCTGATATTGGGCTTGCAGCACAGCGTTGTGCCTTGGGCGCTTTTGTCAACTCCGGCCAGGTCTGTATATCACTTCAGCGTATTTATGTCCATGAAGATATTTATGAAGAGTTTGCTGCGAAGATGGCAGAGGAAACGGCTAAACTGAAGGTCGGTTCTCCATACGACGATGAGACCTTTATGGGGCCGGTAATCGATGATGAGGCCGCACAAAGAGCCATGGGCTGGGTACAGTCTGCAATCGATGAGGGTGCACGTGCTATTACGCAGGTAAAATGCGAAGGACGTATGTTCTATCCTTGTGTGATGGCTGATGTGCGTGATGATATGGCTATTGTCTGTGAAGAGGTCTTTGCTCCGATAGTGAGTCTGGTCAAGGTCAAAGACTTTGACGATGCCGCTCCGAGGATGAACAACTCGCCTTATGGCTTGCAGTTTTCCATCTTTACCAATGATCTGAAACTGACGCAACGTGCTATCTCTGAACTGGATGCAGGTGGAATCGTCATCAATGATATGCCGACACTTCGTTTTGATATTCAGCCTTACGGAGGCGTGAAACTAAGCGGAGTAGGGCGTGAAGGCCCTCGTTTTGCTATCGAAGAGTTTACTGAGATCAAGTCGGTTGTGATCTGTTAGTGCGAAAAGTCGCTATCTCAGCATGCCTTTTGGGTGAGTTTTGTCGATATGACGGAGCAACGAAAGAAGACAACAGGGTCATTGCAACATTTAAAGACGATAAGATCATCCCTTTTTGCCCTGAGGCTCCCGTTCTCGGAACACCGAGGGAAAGGATCTCCGTTGTTCTCAAAGATAAAGAGTACACACTTATAGGCGATGAAAGCGGCCGTGATTATACCAAGGCTATTCAAGCTCAGGTGGATCTGATGATACAGAATCATCCTGACCTGGATATGATAGTACTTAAGTCAAAATCACCTTCCTGCGGTCTGGGAACAACACCTGTCCTAAACGATAAGAGGGAGCTTCTCTCCTTGGGAAACGGGATCGCTGCACAAAGACTAAAAGATGCCTATCCGCACATAAGTATCGTAGATGAAAGCTCAATTTAAATAAAGGAAATAATATGTTAGAAGTTGGAAACAAGGCTCCGGAATTCTGTCTGCCAAATCAAGATGATGTAGAGATCTGTTCACGTGACCTAAAGGGAAAATGGATAGTCTTATATTTTTACCCAAAAGACAATACCCCTGGCTGTACGACGGAGGCCTGTGAGTTTACAGAAGCTGAGCCACAGTTTGACGATCTTAATGCGATCATCCTGGGCGTCAGTGCAGACAGTACTAAAAAACACAGAAACTTCATCGAGAAAAAAGAGCTTGGTATCACACTGCTTTCGGATGAGAGTACAGAGATGATGCAAGAGTACGGCGTGTGGCAACTCAAGAAAAACTATGGCAAAGAGTATATGGGAATTGTGAGAACGACATTGATTATCGATCCAGAGGGTGTGATACAAGCGGTATGGAACAATGTCCGTGTCAAAGAGCATGTGGCTAAGGTGCAAGAGAAACTAGCAGAGCTTCAAGCGTAAGACTTCATTCATCATCTTGCTCAGGCGAGGTGGCTTCATAATAAAAAAATCACTGTTTATTGTAAATGTTAAAGAGGTTTAGAAGAACTGACAATCTCGCTAATGCGAGATTGTAGTCTAGTAGCGATATCTTAGATAGACACGAAGGTCTTGTGCTTTGTCAATAACCATACCCGCCATGTCTGCTGGACCTGGTACAGGCATACTGCTTGCAATTTTCATTGGAGTTCCTGTGGTACTTCCAAAGAATCCATTAGATCCTGAATAATCATAGTCGATATAGGTATAACGGATTTGTAGGCTTAGGACATCGTCGATCAAAGGCTCAGTGAAATAAGCTTCATAGGCATCACCACGAGCGGCGACTTTTGAACCTATCATAGTGTCTTCAGCATAAGTGATCGATCTCCAGTATTTTGAACCGTGATTGAACTCAAGACCGAAACGACCCTCTTCAGAAATAAGTGACGGCATGTTTAGCCCTACCCAGTAAGAGTAACCATTTTGCATATCTGATTCACCCAGCATAGTTTGTCCATCATTTGGATCTGTTCGTGACATAGCACCACTTACAAAGAAGGTTGTGTCATCCAAGAAGTCAGACCATTCATTACCAATACCATTACTCATCATATAGATGGAGCCACTGTATAGATCCCCGACATCTTCAAATCCTTGTGAAGGATCATTTGGATTAACTAAATCGATAAGGTTCGTTGCACCATAGAACTGCGTTCCAACAGAGAACTGACCATTGTCATATGGTACGAAAATAAGACCACCTAGATGGATGTCTTTGGTATTATCTGCTTTATTAGTAGCATACGGAGTGGTAGCGAACATAGCCTTCGCGTCAGAGGCTCCTTGACCTGCACAAAACTTAACATACATACCAGGTACACCGGTGAGTTTTTCCAGACCAAACTTAGAACTAAGTCCGTCAAACTCAACATTGATGGTATGACCAGATGGAGAAGCCGCCGTATCATTTTCACGGAAGTTGATGAGGTGACCGTTTGTAGAAGGACGACGACCTAGACTGAATGTCCATGGAATGTCTGTTCCAAGAAAGGTGTCGTTTCTGTAAAAGTAATACGCTGATTTTACGTATATGCCACCATCTCCATTAGGATTTTCATTGCCGGTCCAGTCAAATGTTTCAAAACCCGCTCCACTTGTTGCGGTTG
>JBFEXN010000149.1:0-4202 GCA_041562655.1 Sulfurimonadaceae bacterium | reverse complement strand
ATGGCTCTGTACTGTATATCGGAAAGGGTGATGGAGTCGTCATTGGCATAAAGCTCAAGATACTTATCAAGCGTCTTGCCCTCGATACGTACGAGGTCATTTTTAACAAGAAGCTCACATAACTCGTCCTTTCGGGCACGAGCCACTTCTACAGCTTTGGTCAATGTTTCCTCATAGGTAATGGCTTTTGTAAGCGGGATAGAACGTCGGATAGCCATGCCTCCAAGCGGTAAAGGCAAGGTCTTGTCCCCGCATAGCTCTTGCCAGACATCCCAGAGTTCTCTTTCTACCTCAAGTTCATCACTGTACGTCAGGATACTTTCATGGATCAGGACACCGGCATGCACTTCACCGGAGCGCACAGCTTCTTCGATATCGAGAAAGTTCATATAGGTGATACGAGCGTCAGGGTAAGCGATACGAAAGAGAAGGGCGTTCGTGGTATATTTGCCGCTCAAAGCGACTTTGAAGTTACGTTTTAGGTTTTCACCCTTCCTCTTGATAAGCTTCGGACCGTATCCCTCACCGAAACTTACGGCGGTACGAAGCAGAGCGTAGTCCTCTTTGATCAGTGGGAGCAGGGCAAAGCTGATAGCAGATATATCATAAGTCCCGGCAAGTGCTTCGACGTTAAGCGTCTCGATGTCCAGAGCAATATTGTCAAACTCTACGCCCTCTTGTGTGACCCAGCCAAACTTGATGGCATAGTACATAAAGATATCATCAGCGTCGGGTGAATGGGCGATTTTCATTTTTGTCAATATATATCCTACAATTCATTCTATAAAACAGCTAAGAACAGAAAAATATTAAGAATTTGCTCTACTAAATGCTTATTATCAATTAGATTTTAACCAAAGAACGCTAAAATTACGCATTATTTTCTCCATAAGAAGAAAATATTGCATTTTGCAATATGAAATGGCATATATTTCAATTTGTCATATAATTTTTCCAATTTATACAATAAGGAACATCTAATGGATGCAAATAAACAAAAATCACTGGACTTGGCACTAAAACAAATCGACAAGGCTTTTGGAAAGGGCGCACTAATGCGTCTTGGCGATAAAGAGATTGAAAAGATTGAAGCGATTAGTACGGGTTCATTAGGACTTGATCTTGCATTGGGAATTGGTGGTGTTCCTAAAGGTCGTGTTATTGAGATCTACGGACCTGAGAGTTCGGGTAAGACAACGCTGACACTTCAGATCACAGCCGAGTGTCAAAAACAAGGCGGTGTTTGTGCCTTTATCGATGCGGAACATGCATTGGATATCGGTTATGCTAAAAACCTTGGTGTTGATGTTGAGAACCTATTGGTGTCTCAACCGGATTATGGCGAGCAAGCTCTTGATATCGTTGAAACGATCGCACGTTCAGGTGCAGTCGATCTAATCGTTATCGATTCCGTCGCCGCATTGACACCTAAGGTAGAACTTGAAGGTGAGATGACAGACCAGCAAGTCGGTGTACAAGCACGTCTTATGTCGAAAGCACTACGTAAATTGACGGGTGTACTGCATAAGATGAACACAACGGTAATCTTCATCAACCAGATCCGTATGAAGATCGGTATGATGGGATATGGATCACCTGAAACGACAACGGGTGGGAACGCATTAAAGTTTTACTCTTCGGTACGTATCGATATCCGTCGTATTGCGACACTTAAGCAGGCGGAGCAGCCTATTGGTAACCGCACGAAAGCGAAGATCGTCAAGAACAAAGTCGCACCTCCGTTTAAACAAGCGGAGTTTGATATTATGTTCGGAGAAGGTATCTCAAAATACGGTGAGCTTGTAGATTATGGTGTCAAGTTAGACATCATAGACAAGTCGGGAGCTTGGTTCTCATATGAAGACAAAAAACTTGGACAAGGCCGTGAAAAAGTCAAAGAGGCTTTTAAAGAGGACCCTGAACTAGCGGCAGAAATAGAGAACAAAATCAAAGAAGCTATGGGCATAAGTAATCTTATGGACATGGAGCCGATAGAAATAAACGAAGTAAATGAATTAAACGAGGTAGATGAATGATCTTTATAGATAATGTAAACGCAATCGAAGTAATGGATTCACGTGGTAATCCAACGGTAAAGGCTTATGTGACATTAAGTGATGGAACACAGGCAGAGGCGATCGTACCATCGGGTGCAAGTACGGGTAAACGTGAAGCGCTTGAACTACGTGACGGCGGAGACCGTTACATGGGTAAAGGTGTTTTACAAGCGGTTGAAAACGTTAATACACAAATCGCTGATGCGCTTATCGGTTTGAGCCCGTTTAATCAAGCGGTGATCGATGCTACGATGAAAGAGATTGACGGTACTGAAAACTATGGGAACCTTGGTGCAAATGCTGTTCTTGGTGTTTCTATGGCAGTCGCTCGTGCAGCTGCTAAGAGTCTTAACATTCCACTTTACCGTTACCTAGGCGGTGCAAATGCTATGGTTATGCCTACTCCAATGCTTAATATCATCAACGGTGGTTCACACGCTGACAACTCTGTAGACTTTCAAGAATATATGATCATGCCAATCGGTTTTGAAGACTTTTCGGAATCTTTACGTGCATCGGCGGAGGTTTACCACAATCTTAAAAAGATCCTAAAAGATAAAAACCATAACACTGCGCTTGGTGATGAAGGTGGTTTCGCACCTGATCTTAGCTCAAATGAAGAGCCTATTCAGGTCATTATGGAAGCGATAGAAAAAGCAGGTTATAAAGCGGGTGAAGAGATGGCGATCGCTCTTGACGTTGCGGCTTCTGAGCTTGTAGTAGAAGGCGGTTATCGTCTTGAATCAGAAAACCGTACGGTGACAGCTGAAGAACTTACTCAGTATTATGTTGATCTGTGCTCAAAATACCCAATCGTATCTATTGAAGATGGCCTTAGCGAAGATGACTGGGCAGGTTGGAAAGTCCTAACGGAAGCACTTGGAGATAAAGTACAACTTGTTGGTGATGATCTCTTTGTTACAAATGCGAATATCCTGAATGAAGGTATTCAAAAGAGTATCGCGAACTCTATTCTGATCAAACCAAACCAGATCGGTTCTGTTTCTGAGACGATGTTGACTGTTCGTCTTGCTCAAAGAAACGGTTACACGTGTGTCATGTCTCACCGTTCGGGTGAAAGCGAAGATGCCTTCATTGCTGATTTTGCAGTAGCACTTAACTGTGGCGAGATCAAGACAGGTTCAACTGCACGTGGTGAAAGAACGGCAAAATACAACCGTCTTCTTGAGATCGAGAATGAAGTCGTTTATGGCGAATACCTTGGAGCAGCTCTTTTTAGCTAAGCAATTTATTTGTTTGGTTGAAAGACATAGCCATGTCCGAACTTCTTGATGAGATAGAAGCAGAACAGTCCCTTCCGAAACGCTACTTTGGACTAAGCTGGCAGCGTCTCGGACTTGCGGCACTGATTGTCGTGTTCTCCGGTATCTATATCGGTATTATCCTTTTTGGAGAAAACTCATTGGAAGTGCTGATCAATCTGGATGAATATGAAAGTTTCCTACAAGAGGAAGTTGTCAAATTAAAATCGGAAAATGCGAGTCTTCAAAAAGAGCTCTTTGAACTCAAGGAACTTGATCCCGACTCACAATAAACCTCAAAGCGTACGGCACTATTTCTGTAACAAATCAAAAAACTGTATAATGCTATAAATCAACTTTATAGGTCTCTAATGCGCTTAACACTCTTGCTTTTATTAACAATAATCTCGCTCTTTGGACGCGATAACCCATTCTTTCCAGCTGATCCTAATGAGAAACAGATGATCTCCAATAACAAGATCGAGTCACTAAAGCCTTTTTCAGCGCAACAGATATCTTTGCCAAACTCGGCAAGAGTCATCAAAGCCGTCATTGTCCGTTATCAAAACCTGGATGGGTCGATCTCCAACGAACAACTCGATTTAAATAATGCAATCGATTGGCATGAGCCTCTTCATATTACTCAAAAACAACAAGGCAAACTGCCGACTTTAAAAAGTAAGAGCGAAGCAAAGAGCGTAGGTAGTAAGTTTATCAGATTTGTCCCAATGAATAAATCCATGAAAATAGTGACAAAAGACAAACTGCTTCGTAATTTTATGCTCTCTTCTCCACAGCGGATCGTCTTGGACTTTTCACGTGATACAAGCTTTAAACCGATAGATTTCATGCTTGAGCAGCCCCCTTATAAAAAGATCCGTAT
>JBFEXN010000148.1:0-4222 GCA_041562655.1 Sulfurimonadaceae bacterium | reverse complement strand
CAGCCGAAAGGACGTTAGAAACACGGTCTACTTCGCGTTTCATACGACAGAACACAACAGTCTTGTTGGTGTCGTCTGCATCAAGAAGACGGATCATCGCGTCGTCACGTTCATTCTCATCGATCACATAATAGTTCTGAGAGATGTTCGTGTTGGTTGTCTCTTCTTTGGTGATCGCGATAAAGGTAGGATCGACAAGAATACGGTCCGCAAGTTTTTTGATCGGAGGAGGCATAGTCGCAGAAAACAGCAATGTCTGACGATCAGACGGAAGGTAAGTAAAGATCTCGTTGATATCATCCAAGAAACCCATATCAAGCATCTCATCGGCTTCATCAAGTACGACCATGTTCGGGTTGAAGTCTTTGATCATGTTTTTAGAAAGCATGTCTAAAAGACGTCCCGGTGTAGCGACGACGACCTGTGCCCCACGGCGTACAAGATCGACTTGACGGTTATATGAACGTCCGCCATAGATCGTCACGGTACGAACATTAGAGTTACGTCCATAGAGGTAAAGTTCATCAGATACCTGATTGGCAAGTTCACGTGTCGGTGTGATGACAAGGACCTGTACACCTTCACCTTTGATGTTGTTGATTGCCGGAAGACCGAATGCAGCCGTCTTACCTGTACCTGTGTGGGCCTGGCCTACAACGTCTTTACCTTCGAGGATGACTGGGATAGCTTGTTCTTGAATAGGGCTGGGCTGTTTAAAGCCAACTGCAGTGATCGAACGCATAAGGTTCGGTTCTAAATTAAAATCTTCAAATGTCATTGATAGATACCTTTGTGTGAGAGACTGTTTTTCCACTCACCAAGGCTATCTGCGGCTTTCACAAAGCGTTTTCCCAATGAACAAAATATTAGTCTCTAATTAAATTTTGCGAATTATACTTAAACTATACTAATAACTAGCATAAGTAAAACTATTAGTGATCGGCCTAACATTAGATTAATAATATCTATTTTCAGTATAATGAGTGCATTAGAAAATATTAGGAAATTTAATGGATTATATTTCACTTATCGGTGCTATTGCAGGAGCTGTCCTCGGGATAAGCATGAGCTATGTTGTCTTCTCTTCAAAGTTGAAACTCAAAGAAGAGAAGCTGATGTATATGGCTAGAGAGATAGAAGGTCTAGAAGACAGTTTGAATGAATCACAGAGTAGATTTGAAACACTTCGCGAAGAGAACCTTGGTATCCAGACAATGCTTTCGGCGATGGAGGTCGAAAAGGATATGTTAAAGGAACAGGTGAGTTCACTTTCCACTGTTCAGCAGAAATATACACAGTCGGTCTCAGAATTGGCGGAACTTCGGGTCCGTCTGGAAGAGGAGAGAAGTCAAAACAGTGAAAAACTGGCTCTTTTGAAGCAGGCGGAAGAGGAGATGAAGCTTCAGTTCTCCAAGCTTGCGAATGAGATCTTTGAACAAAGGGCCAAGGTGCATGCCGAACAGAACCGTCTTCAACTTGATACCATACTCAAGCCTTTTAAAGAACAGGTGGATGCTTTTGGCAAAAAGATCGAAGAGAAATACATCACGGAGACCAAAGAGAGGCATCTGCTTAAAGACCAGATCGTGCAGCTACGTTCGTTGAACGAACGTTTGAGTGATGATGCCAATAACCTGACGAAGGCCTTGAAAGGCGAGAACAAGACCCAGGGCAACTGGGGTGAGTTGATACTAGAGAAGATATTGGAAAGTTCTGGACTACGTGAAGGGTTTGAGTATGAGACTCAGGGCAGCTATAAAGATGAATCCGGAAAGATGTACAGGCCCGACGTCCTGGTCCACCTGCCGGATGAGAAAGATATCATCATCGACTCGAAGGTTTCTCTAGTCGCTTATGAGGCGTATGTTAAAGCAGAAGAGGAAGATGAAAAAGCAAGAGCCTTAAAGCAGCATGTCTCATCGATCCGCGCGCATATCAAAGGATTGAGCGAGAAGAAGTATGAGGAGCTTGAAGGATTGCGAAGTCTTGATTTTGTCTTGCTGTTCATGCCGATAGAGGGAGCCTATATGCTCGCATTGGAAAATGATTCTAACTTCTTTCAAGAGGCTATCAAGCAGAACATCATGGTGGTCGGTCCTTCGACACTGCTGGTCACTTTACGTACAATAGAATACATCTGGCGGAACGAAAGACAGGAACAGAATGCTCAGGAGATCGCACAGAAAGCGGCAGATCTATACGATAAGTTTGTCGGTTTCGTCGATGATATGGAAAAAATAGGGGCACAGCTCAGCCGAACACAAGTCAGTTACAACGATGCGATGAAAAAACTTTCATCCGGAACGGGGAACCTTGTCAAGCGTACAGAAGATATGCGAAAGCTTGGCCTCAAGACCAAGAAGAAGATCGAAAACTCACTGTTGGAAAAGGCTCAGGTAGATGAGTAGTTTCCTACGCGAAAAGAACATCCCCCGGTTGATGATCATTGTGCCGATATTGGCGATCATCATGTTGACGGTACTCATCGTCTACTTTTATATCTCCTATCGTCATCAACATTTTAAAATTGAAAGCGAACGCCTTAAACAAGCCTATATCGTCAGTGAAAAGCAAAAGCTCCAAGAACGCTTGCAGTCCTTGTACCTGCTTATCAATACCAAGCATAAGAATATGCAAATACCTATGGAAAAGGAGCTCGTCTCACGAATCAATATCGCTTACGACACTGCGACCTACCTTCATCAAAGATATTCACGAGGCTATAACGAACAGGCGGTAAAACTTTTGATACTGGGAGCACTCTCACGCATGGAGTGGTCAGATAAAAAAGAGTTCATCTGGGTGACGGATAAAAAAGGGAACAATCTTCTGGCACGTCAAAAGGAGCTTCAACGCAATCTGCTTGAGTATCAAGACGCAGACGGACGTTACATCATAAAAGAGGAGATCGAGGCCGTCAACAAACATAAAGAGGCCTTTTTAAAGACACGTTTTGATCCGGAAAGACCCTTGGTCCAGTTGATCTATCTGAAGGACTTTGGGCATTATGATTGGTTCTTTGCCACGGGCATGCACTATTATGATGAGTACGAACGTATCAAAAAGAGCATCATCTCTATGCTCTCTGCCATCCAGACGGATCCCGATGAATATTTTTACATCGTTAACTCGGAGGGAAGGATCATCTATCATCCGGAGATGGCACTTGACATGAACATCTTGGATGTGACGGACAAGAACGGTTATGCTTATCTCAAAGCACAGATCGAGAGTGCCGTGAACAACACAGGCGAGTATATCAGTTATACATCCAAGTCAAGACGATATGATCAGTTCTCCCAAAAGACGACTTTGAGTCTTTATTTCAAACCTTTTGACTGGGTGATAACGACAGGTTTTTACGCTTTGAATATCCAAAAGGCAATTGACAGACAGCAGGCTGAACTTAAAAACGAGATCGAGAACGAGATCAAGACCATTGTCATGTTCTCGTCTATTTTGGCGATCTTTGTGATCTTGTTGACCTTGGGACTGTCACGTCGAATCAGCGATATCTTTATCAATTATCAGCAACGTGTCAAAGAGAGGGAGACGGCGTTGCATGAGCTTAATGATTCGCTTAAGGAACAGGTCGCACAAGAAGTCGCTGCCCAAAGGGAGAAAGAGAAGATGTTGGTGCAGCAGTCAAAGATGGCGGCTATGGGAGATATGATCTCCATGATCGCCCACCAATGGAGACAGCCGCTTAATCAGATGTCTTATGTGATGATGAACATCGACGGTGCCTATGATGAGAGGACGCTTTCACGAGAATATCTTGATGAAAAACTCAAAGAAGGTGAGAACTTACTGGAATATATGTCGCATACCATTGACGATTTCAGAAACTTTTTCAAGCCGGATAAAGAGAAGGAAGAGATAGAGATCTGTGCTCTGGTCGAGAGTGCTGTCGGCTTGATCGAAAAAGGCCTGGAAAAACACCATATCGAGCTCATCAAAGAGTATCATTGTGGTAAAAAACTTCTGGTCTACAAGAACGAATTGATACAGGTCCTGCTTAACCTGATTAAAAACGCTCAAGAAGCTTTGGAAGAGATAGATGATGGAAAAATAAAGGTTTGTATATATGAAGAAGAGGATTGTGTCAAAATTTCTGTCGAAGACAATGGAAATGGCATAGAAGCGGAGAACATGGAAAAAATATTTGAACCCTATTTCTCGACTAAGGCCCATCAGGGAACGGGACTGGGTCTATATATGT
>JBFEXN010000147.1:0-4232 GCA_041562655.1 Sulfurimonadaceae bacterium | reverse complement strand
GCTTTGGTACTGTTGAGTGATGTTTATATGCGTCCATTTTTTATGAATGATTTCATCTATTTGGTTTGCATACCCCTTGTTTTGTATCTTTAATTCATAGAGCTGTCTGTCAAATTCATGCACTCCCCTTAGCTGCGAGTTCATCATCCCTCTTGTCTGTTGCAAGGAAGTCATAAATGAGAAGAGGGCTTTGCTCAGATGCAGAGCATCTAAAGTCTGCTGGTGGTTTTGTGTCTTATATTCAAGTTCATCGAGATAGGAAAAGCTTAGGTAAGTGATAGCAAAGATATTTATGATGATGATTAATGAGTATTTCTGAAGGATATCAAGTCTGTTTGAGAGCCATATGGTTGGATAAAAAATAAGATAAGCGACGCGTTTTAATCTTTGCATATCTTTGCCTTTTACTACTGCTTTAAATCCTATCAGCTCTTAGATTAAAAGTAAATAAAGTCTCACTCCATCAGGGGATAGCACCAACCTTCATCTTGCGCTTCTTCGGGTGGAAAGCATGTGTGTTTGCCTAGGATCATAGCGCCACAGTATGAAGCCAGTATGGCGTCAAGTAAATGTTCATCGACGCTTTGTGTTATACCAAAACCTTCTAAGATCTGTACATCCTTATCCTTATACTTCTCATAGCCCAGAGCCAGGGCTATCTGTTTCGGATAGACTTCATAAATAGGGGTTTTTCCCTGCGGAAGTTTTATGTAGGGCGGATGGTAGTGAAAGTCTTGAAGCAGTTCGATCATTCTGGCGGTAAGCCGTCCAATCCTATCTCCAGCGGGAGGCATAGGTCGTAGTCCGTAGTGTTTATGTAACCAGTAGTCGGTATAGCGAAAGAGATAGGGGTTGGATATCTCTCCCTTGCTCTCTCGAAGCGGTGGATTGAAGTCGGTTTCGATCAATGTTTTGGGCAGGGAAAAAGGGGCATCAACGGCAATTGCATCATAGCTATGCATAGAAAGTACTTCTTTTAAAAAGGCTGAACAGCTAAGATGGTCTTTGTGTTTTGGTTCTTTAAAGAGTTCTACGACCCTGGCCTGTTTTTCTGTCCACTCTATGACCGCATAGGCAGAGTTTCCACTCATGCACCCGCCCAGATCGATACCCAATGTAGTTCTTTTCATCATGTAACCTTCTGTGGTATCATAACCAAAAGGAATCTAAAATGGAAAATTATCAGTTCATTGTTTCAGGTAAGGTTCAAGGTGTCTGGTACCGGAAAACGGTATGTGAGAATGCACGCAAGAAAGGTTTTAGCGGATATGTAAGAAACCTTGATGACGGTAGCGTGGAGGTCGGGGCATCGTTGGAAGATGACGATTTTGCGTATTTTATCGAGATACTCGAAAATGGCTCGATGGGATCAAGGGTCGATAACATTGAACAGTATCAGTCCAATGAAGCGTATACAGGGGACTTCGAAGTCCGTTATTGATGAGACATCTCTTTGCCTGCGAGATAACCGCTTGAAAAGGCAAAGTGAAAGTTAAAACCGCCTCTGCGGCCGACGATGTCCAATACCTCTCCCGCAAAATAGAGGCCTTTGCACTTTTTTGATTCCATCGTCTTCTCATTGACTTCATCGGTATTGACACCGCCACCACTGACTTCAGCATGTTTAAAACCATGTGTCTGACTGATCTCGAATCGCCAATCTTTTATTTTTGAGACGATCTGTTTGGCCATCTTGGTATGGACATCTTTGCCTAATGTCTGTGAAGGTATCCTGGCATCTTCTAAAAGAACTTTACAGAGCTTGATGGGCAAAAAGCCTGAGAGGATTGTCTCGACGGTATATGACGGCAGCTCCTGTGCCATCTGAGAAAGTTGGATGCTGAGGGTCTGTCTTTCAAACTTTGGAAGCAGGTCAAGGCCGATATCAACGGATTGATAGTTTAAAAGTGCTTCTGAAGCCATTTGGGAGATGTCTAAAATAGCGAAGCCGGAGATACCGTATTTAGTGAAGAGGATGTCACCCTTGATACTTTGCTCTTTTTTACCATTTAAAAAGAGTGTGACTTCGGCATCAAGCTTGATCCCTGACATCTTCTCATGAAGGGATGAGTTGATATGCAGCTGCACCAAAGAAGGATAGGTCGGGATGATCGTATGGCCCAAAGACGATGCCAGTTCATAGCCTAAAGCAGAACCTCCAAGCTGTGGAGCGGCTTCGCTTCCGGTACAAATAAGGACTTTGTCATACGCTTCTGATACGTTTAGCGGGGTATGAAGATAAAAGCGGTCGTTTTTATGCTCTATCTGGGTTATGGAACACTCGTTGAAGATCTCAACCCCACAAGATCTTGCATAGCTCTCGAAACTAAGTGCGACGGACTTGGCTTCGTTGGAGAGAGGGTAGGCCCGTCCATCATCAAGTATGTTAAGCAGCAGGCCGATACTTTTACAGAACTTTTGCAGTTGTACGAAACTGAAGTTGTTCAGTGCAAAGTTCGAGAATTCCGGTCGTTGGCCAAAATAGTCAGCAGGACTTACCTGGGTATTGGAGATATTACAGCGTCCGTTTCCAGAGGCAAGTATTTTTTTTGCAGGTCTACTGTTCTGCTCATACAGGTGTACTTTTGTACCGGCTTTTGACGCTGTGATAGAAGCCATCAGGCCTGCCGCCCCGGCTCCGATGATCGCTATCGTATTGGAAGTCTTAGTTTGCATTCAAAATTGTATCTTCTTTTACTTCAAGATTAAAGGGATCTCGTTACTCTCCACCTTTTGTTTGCTGTTAAAAATGAGACGGATGAATGGCTTGGGTGGTCCAAGACGGAAGAATCTTTGCTATAATCCACCTATGAAAAAGATCATAATCAACAAGAAATATTACGGTGACATCGAACTTGCGCCAACAAGAAATGCCTACAATATTTTTGTGCGGGTTATACGTGCCTTTAAGTCACGTGAACCTTTTAACATCAATCTTTTGTTCTCCCCCAAGAAGATCAAAAGTTTTGATCACTATCAACCGGGAGGTTCTGAAAAAGAGCTTCTTGAACTGCAGATGTATATCGAGATGTGTGAGATATTTAATAAACCAAGCGATGACGCACGTGAGCTGAAACAACATATAGAGTTCGTCAACGACAATGCCTATGTCAACTTGAACATCTCAAAACGGCTGACACTCTTTAATAAAAAAGACCCTTCAAAGACAAACAAAGCCTATCTTTTCTGGGATATTGAGAACTTCTCGAATGTCTCACCGATGTTCTCGCATATCATAGAGCCTTTTGAAATCGAAGATGCGAATATCTATGTCGCATGCAATCCCGATTCGCTCTACCTTTTCAGGGCCGAATGGGAAGCCGATCTGTATGACTTCTCAAAGACATTGAACTCGTTTAATTTTACGAAATGTGACCATGGAAAGAATGTGGCGGACGGGGTGTTGTTGCAAAACTTTAAGGACGCGGATCCTCGAGATTCGGATATCTATATCATGACGTATGACAGGGAACTAAAAGAGCTTTTTAAGCGTGCCTGCCATCCGAGTAACAATCTATACGGTCTGGAAAAAAAGATACTTAAGTGACTATGCTTCGCCTAAAAAGATCTGTTTCGCTCTTTTAAGATCCTCTTCGGTGTCGATCCCAAACCCAGTACTGGCGACTTTTACCATCGATATCTTCTTGGCGTGATAGATGGCACGCAGCTGCTCAAGCTTTTCAATATCCTCAATAGGTGCATCATCAAGCTCACAAAAGTCATGCAGGCTTTTCTTGGTAAAGCCATAAATACCGATATGGCCAAAATATGTCGCAGAACCGCTTCTGTTGAAAGGAATAGGGTTGCGAGAGAAATAGATGGCATTATGATCAACATCCATGATGACCTTCACAAGGTTTGGGTCTTGAGCGACTTCGTTGTTGACAGCGTTATAGCAAGAAGCCATGATAAACTCTGCCTTTTGTTGCTTAAGCTCGTTAAGACGTCTGATGACAGCACCGACGACCTCAGGTTCGATGAAAGGCTCATCAGCCTGGATGTTCACGATGATATCATCATCTTTAAGGTTGAGTATCTGTGCTGCCTCGTTGATACGGTCCGTTCCACTTTTATGTGTCTCTGAGGTCATCATCGCTTTATAGCCATACTCTTTACAAAGATCGATGACTTCCTGTGAATCGGTAGCGATGGCGACTTCATCCAAATGTTCGACCTGCTTAGCTGTTCTGATGACCATTGGTAGACCGCCGATATCTGCCAAAACCTTTTTT
>JBFEXN010000146.1:0-4297 GCA_041562655.1 Sulfurimonadaceae bacterium | reverse complement strand
CAGTGGGCCTTTTGTCAGTATACTTCGAAAAATGCTGAGGTGAACGGCATCGAGTATACAATGCATCAGGGTGATTTTTTACAGCTGCAAGATGACAGAGGATTTGATGTGATCATCTCAAATCCGCCCTTTTATCATGAAGGCTCTTCAAAAAGTGAGAATGAGATGCGTCATACCGCGAGGTATAACACGCATCTTCCGATGGATAAGTTCTTTAAGAAGGTATCCAAGCTCTTGGGCGCACGGGGGCATTTTATTTTTTGTTATGACCCCCAACAGTTTCAAAGTATCTGTACGGGCTTGGCTGCTGCCAAACTGACTATTGAGACGGTACAGTTTGTCCATCCGAAGCTTGATAGAAAGGCTTCGTTGGTCATGGTTCAGGCACGCAAGGGTTCAAGGTCGTTGATGAGGACAAGAGAGCCTTTTATTGTCTTTGATGGGGATGAGTTCTCTGTTAAAGCACAAGATATCTATAAAAAAGCAAGGACACACAGTATAAAATGTACCCTTTGATGCATGAAGACGGTTATAATTATTCTTTTGATCCCAATGCTTGTGAGTCTTGCGGAGGGAACTGTTGTACGGGTGAGAGCGGTTATATCTTTTTAAATGAAAAAGAGATAGCAGCGATCGCGGGCCATCTGGAACTTTCAATAGAAGCGTTCAAAGAAGAGTATCTTTTTAAAAAGGGATATAAGTTTTCTATTAGAGAGCGTATCGTTGGAGATTCACACGACTGTATTTTTTTTGATAGGGGTATCAACGGTTGCGGGATTTATCCGGTTCGCCCGACTCAGTGTCGAACCTTTCCGTTTTGGTCGTACTTTAAAAAGCACGAGGACGAGCTCCGTGCAGAGTGTCCGGGGATACTATTTAAGGAAGATGATGTTTAAAGTTGTTGCACTTTTCCTGATAGTAAGTCTTTTTGTGTTTACGGGGTGTATGACACAGCCAAAGACCCTTCCTTCCAATGCGAAGGCCTTTGAGGACGAAGACAGGTTTGTTATCTGGGCTTTGTATGCAAAAGGCCAGGGTGATGCCAATGCAAGTATCTCTTTGTATGAACTCCTGTATGAAAAATCACATAAAAAAGAGTATCGCAATGAAGAACTTATTACGATGCTTCAATCCAGACAGAGCCAAAGAGCCTTGGAGAGAATAGATCTTTACAGATCTGAACTCGGTGAGGGTGAAGTCGATGTTCAGCTTGAGAGATTTCGTATCTCAGCACTTATGGAACTTCGCTCTTATGAGAAAGCGAAAGATTCCGCCTTGTCTTTGCTTGAAAAGACAAAAGAGTCGTATGACTATCAACAAGTCGCAGCTATTTATATGACACAGGGACGTTATGAGATAGCGCTTCGATACCTGCAAAGTGCCTATGCCATAAACTACGATGAAAAGATCTTGGACAAGATGGCCATTATCTTGTACGTGAACCTTAATCAAAAGGCTCAGGCGGTTTCATACCTTGAGACGCATATACGTCTTCATGGCTGTTCCGAGACGATCTGTTTGCGTTTAGGGAGCTTTTACAGCGAAGAGAACAACATAGATGGCATGCTGCGTATTTATCTTAGATTGTATGAGAACACCAAAGATGATAAATATGCCAAGACGATTATAAAGCTTTATAATTATAGAAAAGATGTTATTCCTTTGATTCAGTTTTTAGAGAAGAGTGGAAGCGACGATGCGATGCTTTTACAACTGTATATCTCTACAAAGAATTTTGCACGTGTAGTGAGTCTTGGAGAGAGACTTTACCAAGAAGATGGTGATCCATATTATCTTGGACAGAGTGCAATTTTCGAATATGAGGGTGCCAAGGACAAGCAGGATAAAAAGACAATAGATTCGGTCATGAAGAAGCTTCAAACTGTTCTTGAAAGTTCACAAGACCCTGTTTATCTGAACTATCTTGGTTATCTTTTGATCGACCATGATATCGATGTCAAAAGAGGCATTGAGTATGTTAAAAAAGCTTTGCAGAGCGAGAAAGATTCACCTTATTACCTAGACTCTTTGGCCTGGGGCTATTACAAGCAAGAGGAGTGTGAAAAGGCTCTGAACCTGATGAAAGAGGTGCGAAAGAACTTAGGCAAGAATGATCCTGAAGTTGATGCTCACGTCAAACAAATCCAACAATGTATTAAGAGAAAAGGAAATTAGAAGTTAATGATTTTAGATGATATTATCAAAAAGACAAAAGAAGATCTGCAGATCAGAGAAAAAGAGTTCACACTTGATTGGTTGGGACGTTCCCTGGCCTTTAATGCAAGACAACCCCGTCCGATACACGAGTATTTAAAATCGACTGATGATGAGCCGTACAGAATCATCGCTGAGGTGAAAAAAGCGAGTCCATCAAAGGGTGTTATTCGTGAAGACTTTGACCCTTTAGCCATAGCACAGGCTTATGAAAGAGGTGGAGCAAATGCTATTTCCGTCTTGACTGAACCACACTTTTTTCAGGGAAGTCTTGATTACCTTGCAGAGATACGCCGTTATGTCGGTGTGCCTCTTTTACGCAAGGATTTCATTGTCAGTAAGTATCAGATCTTAGAGGCCTTGGTGTATGGAGCTGACTTTATTTTACTGATCGCTAAGGCACTGTCGCGTTCGGATCTAAAAGAGCTTCTGAACTATTCACGTCACTTGGGAATGGAACCTCTAGTAGAGATACATGACAAATCAGATCTGACAAAAGCGATCTTCGCCGGAGCAGATATCATCGGGATCAACCACCGTAACCTTGAGACCTTTGAGATGGATATGGAACTGTGTCATAAACTTATTCCTCTGATTCCTAACGGTAAGATCATTGTGGCTGAATCGGGTATTTATGAGCATGGACAGCTTGAGGATATGAGAAAGGCAGGTGTCGACGCCTTCTTGGTCGGTGAGTCGTTTATGCGTCAGGACGATGTCGAAGGTGCGATTCGAACCCTGAAAACTGGCAAGTAGCACAAACAGCTTTTAGAAGGGGCTACCTGTCCTTGTGCTTGGAGTGAGAGGGAAAAGACTACGAGAGTAGGCTTTTAGCGCATTCGTTGATACGTTTTCCATCAGCTTTTCCGCTAAGTTGTTTGGAAGCGCTTCCCATTACTTTCCCGATATCTTTCATTGATTCGGCTCCGACCTGTGCAATGATCTCTTTTAATGCACTCTCTAGTTCAGCATCATCAAGCTGTTTAGGCATATAGACCATAAAGATAGCCATCTCAGCTTCTTCTTTTTCCAGCAGGTCATCACGTCCGGCCTCTTTGTATTGAGCAGCCGAATCTTGACGTTGTTTGACTTGTTTTTGGATGATCTTGGCTACATCTTCATCTGTTAACTCTTTTCTCTCATCGACTTCGACTTGCTTAAAAGCGGAAAGTAAAAGACGTAAGGCATCGCGTTTCACGACCTTTTTTGCTTTCATCGCTTCTTTCATATCGTTTTTAATCTGATCTAATAGTGTTGACATTATTATCCTTTAGTTATTGGAACTTAATTTGCTTAGAATTATACATGAATAAAATACATCTCACAATATTATTGGCACTTACTGCATTTACCGGATGTTCACAACACGTGGTAGATCCTGAAATCGATTTCAAGCCTCCTGAATATGTGGAGCAGCTACCGGAAAAAGAGACGCATGAGAACATGGCTTCTCAAGGGAGTCTCTTTGGTCAAGGGGACAATCCACTTTTCTCAGACCACAAGGCGATGCATGTCCATGATCTGGTCACTGTCGTCATATCTGAGGCGGCAACGTCATCTTCGTCAAATACCAAGCAACTTTCTGAGACAGATACGTCAGCCCTGGGTGGCGGTACCTTTACTGCTACGGGTGGAAGCAAGACGGTAGATGATATTGCTAACAAGCTTAACCGCGTGGGTAATATCGGCTTTTCTGGGAATTCCAGTTCAAGTTTTGATGGCTCGGGCAATGCATCGCATAACAATACCTTTGCGACAACAGTATCAGCCCGTGTTATCAAGATCCTTGCTAACGGGAACTATTTTGTTTCGGGTAGAAGAGAGATATTGATCGACGGTGAAAAGCAGATCATTCAACTTAGCGGGGTCATCCGTCCTTTCGATATCGATCAGGATAATCGAATCAACTCAGCTCAAATGGCTGATGCAAAGATTATGTATAAGACAGAGGGCGATATCAAGCGAGCTACTGAACAGGGATGGGGTAGCAAACTCATTCAATCCATCTGGCCATTCTGATCTTTTTTACCCTGGATGTTCTGTTATAATAAACAAAATATTCAGGGATACTTATGCGAATCAT
>JBFEXN010000145.1:0-4299 GCA_041562655.1 Sulfurimonadaceae bacterium | reverse complement strand
GCTTATGTTTTCATTGATAAGGCCCTCAGCGAGTACAGAGTCTTTACGGACTTACTCTTTCCATACCTGGTTTGGAAAGAGTAAAAATCAAAAGGAGTTTGACATGAAAGAAAATATCCACCTTAATGAAACTGCCATTAAGCGTGCTTTAGAGAATGGTTATATCACCGGGCAAGAAGCTCGTGAGATGTTAATGGTCTATGTACAAAAAGTTAATTTTAACCCGATGAAGCACCCTTCTGCTCACATACAGCAAGCGCCGCGTGCTCGCCATCATTAAAGGGCGAAAGGGCTCTCTTCGTATTTTAATACCTCTGCACGCAGACGCAGAGGGGAAGAGAGATACTCCTGCGAACCAAAACCGACCTCTATCCCCTCATCGGTGTAGCCTAGTGTGATTCCCTCTTGCATATCAACCGCTTTTAATGCCCTGTCATCGAGAAGTTTTGCATCATTGACGCTGCTAAACTCAAGACTTAGGTTGACCCAGTCATAGGATCGGTTTTTGTCTTGTGCTGTAAGCGTTACTTTAAAGCTTTCAGGAGTGATCATCTCCAATGAGACGATTTCTCCCCCTTTGACATCATCAAAACGCTCTAGAAAGGCTTTATAATCATTTTTAGATAGGGGTTTCATTGTTATGTCCTTGAAGTAAATAAAGGGGGCTAGCAAGAGAAGAGGGACGGAACCCCCTTGGTGAAAGTTGGCCTATTGACAGCCCACACATTCCATAGAACGGTCTTCTACATCACCGCTTGACTCAGGCGATTGACTTCTTAGGTAGTAAGTCGATTTAAGACCCAGTTTCCAAGCTAGGGTATAGATCTCGTTCAGGTACTTACCCGATGCCTTATCAAGAGTGATAAAGATATTAAGGCTTTGTCCCTGATCGATCCACTTCTGACGCACAGCGGCTGCCTTGATCAGGATCGTCTGGTTAAGGTCATACGCCGGTGTATAGTACGACCAAGTATCCGGTGATAGTTTTGGTACGACAACAGGGATCAGTCCTGAAAGGTTCTCTTCAAACCACTTGCGTTTGTAAACAGGTTCGATCGCTTGTGTCGTTCCCGTCAGGATAGAGATCGAAGAGGTCGGGGCGATTGCCATAAGATAACCGTTACGCATACCGTCACGTTTGACTTTCTCACGTAGTTCATCCCAATCATAGTTTGATGCAAACAGACCTCCACGGTCTACAAGGTTGATGACTTCGGCATTGGCATGATCCATCGGCATGATACCCCGGCTCCATTTAGAACCCTCAAACTGAGGATAAGAACCTTTTTCTTTTGCATTTTCACTTGATGCATAGATAGCATTATAAGAGACTGCTTCCATGACTTCATCGATCTTGTCAAAGTGTTCCTGAGATCCCCAGGCGATACCTGAACATGCTAACATCTCAGCCTCACCCATAACACCTAGACCGACTGAACGGCTTTTCAGGTTAGTACGTTTTACCTTCTCTACCGGATAGAAGTTCAGGTCGATGACGTTATCGAGTGCACGCATGGCGATTGGTACAACTCGTTCGATATCTTCTTTTGTGTTGATACGGGAAAGGTTGATCGATGCCAGGTTACATACAGCAGTATCACCGTCTACTCTATCTTTCTCTACAATAAAGATCTCTTTCCCATCGATAGAGTCAAGCGCAGTCACCTTGTTAGCAGGTTTTTCTATACCACTGTCAACACGGACTATCTCGTCTTCATCGTAAGAGAGGTAGGTCCCATCTTCAAACTTCAGTTTGATCTTGTAAGTGTTAGGGTTTGTGTTTTGGAAGATCTCAGTACAGAGGTTAGAACTTCTGATAACACCATAATGATCATTCGGGTTAGCCTTGTTAGCATTGTCTTTAAAACACAAGAACGGTGAGCCAGATTCAAAGTATGAGGTAAGGATCTTTTTCCAAAGGTCTTTGGCCTTGATACGTTCTTTTAAGATATCATCATCATTCTCTAACTCGATATAACGTTTCTCAAAAGCTTCGCCATGAAGAAGTGTCAACTCCTTCGTCTGGTATGGGTCAAAAAGAGTCCAGATAGAGTCTTCTTGGACACGCTTCATAAAGATATCATTGATCCATAATGATGGGAAAAGATCATGCGCACGTCTACGCTCTTCGCCTGAGTTCTTTTTAAGATCGAGGAAGTCATTGATATCCATGTGCCATGGTTCAAGATAAACGGCGATAGCACCCTTACGTGTTCCAAGTTGGTCGACGGCAATAGCGACATCATTGGTGATCTTCAAGAATGGAATAGTTCCACCTGCTGCATTTTTGTGGCCGTCGATGTAAGAACCGATCGAACGTACCTGTGTCCAATCCCAACCAATTCCACCACCAAATTTGGAGAGCATCGCCATCTCTTGATACGCGTCAAAGATACCTTCGATATTGTCCGGAGTCGATCCGATATAGCATGAGCTAAGTTGGTGTCTCGGTGTACGTGCATTAGAAAGGGTAGGTGTCGCCAGCATCACTTCAAAAGTCGAGATCATGTCATAAAACTTTTTCGCCCACTCTTGTTTGTTCTCTTCACGTTGAGCCAGGAACATCGCAATACCCATGAACATATGCTGAGGAAGCTCAATAGGGTTATTGTTTCTGTCTTTGATAAGGTATCTGTCATACAGAGTTTTGACACCAAGGTAGTTGAACTGTAGATCGCGTTCAGGTTTGATATACTTATCAAGGTCATCAAGGTCGTACATGTCACGAAGACCAAGAAGCAGACGTCCCTCTTTTTCTCCACGTTCAAAATACTTTTCGAGTTTGCAATAACCGGTAAAACCGTTTACACAGTGATACAGGTTGTAAAGAAATAGACGAGAGGCAACAAAGGTCCAGTTAGGAGCATCGATATCTATCTTATCAACGGCAGTCTTGATCAGAGCCTGTTGTATCTCTTGAGAGGTAATGCCATCACGGAACATGATCTGTGCATCTACTTCTAATTCACTTTGGCTCACACCAGCTAAACCTTGAACAGAAGCAGATGTATATTTTTGGATCTTTGTAATGTCTAAGGGCTCACTTCGCCCATTTCTTTTGATGATAGTTATCATTCAAATTACCTCTCGTTATGATACTTGATAGTCTATTTCGTTAGTAGATATTACTCGTTTTTTCTTTAAAGTAAACCTAAAATTTGTAGAAGTTTTTACTATAAATAAGTAGAGATAATCTCTACTTATTGGAATAGTTTTGTTGGCTTATTTATCCGAAGACACGCTTGAAAATAGCGTCCACATTTTTAGTGTAATAGTCATAATTGAAACATTCACGAATTGCGTCTTCATCCAGACTTGCACGAAGTTCCTCATCGGCAAGAAGATGGTTAAGATAAAGGCTCTCACCCTTCTCATTCGTTGTCGGTTTGCCCTGCTGGATCTCTTCCCATACTTTCATCGCATTACGCTGAACAATACGGTATGCATCTTCACGACTTACACCTTTAAGTGGTAGTTCAAGTAAAACACGTTGTGAAAAAACCAAACCGCCTGTTAGGTTTAGATTCTTCATCATGTTCTCAGGATAAACCGTAAGGTTAGCGATCACGCTGTTCATACGGTGAAGCATAAAGTCAGATGTGATGAATGCATCCGGTAACCAGAAACGCTCGTTTGATGAGTGAGAGATATCACGCTCATGCCATAGGGCTACGTTTTCCATCGCCGGGTTTGCAAAAGAACGAATCGTGCGGGCAAGACCTGTTATGTTCTCTGTTAGGATAGGGTTGCGTTTGTGCGGCATTGCGGATGAACCTTTCTGTCCTTTTGCAAAATACTCTTCCGCCTCATAGACCTCTGTTCTTTGCAGGTGTCTTACTTGAACGGCAAACTTCTCAATTGAAGAAGCAAGCAGTGCCAAGGCAGTCGCAAGTCTTGCGTATCTATCTCTATGTACGACCTGGTTGGAACAAGGCTCCGGTTTCAGACCAAGCTCTTCCATCGCATACTCTTCAAGCTCAAGTGGTGCGTGAGCGAAGTTACCCATTGCTCCAGAGATCTGTCCTACTGAGATCACTTCCATTGTCTCTTCAAGGTTCTTAAGGTGACGTGCCATCTCATCATACCAAACAGCCAGTGTCAGACCGAAGGTGATAGGTTCACCATGGATACCATGACTACGTCCTACCATTAATGTCATCTTATGCTCTATAGCACGTTTTTTGATCGATTCCATCAACATCTTTACATCATCGATGACAATGTTTAAAGAGTCTCTCATCTGAAGTGCTACACCTGTATCAACTGCATCTGAAGATGTCATCCCATAGTGGAACCATC
>JBFEXN010000144.1:0-4301 GCA_041562655.1 Sulfurimonadaceae bacterium | reverse complement strand
CTCTCTTCAAAACGCATGTAAAAAAAACGGCCACTCTCTTTAAAACGTGACTCGACTGCATCGACGTCAGGGTCAGAAAAGTCAAGATAGAGTGTCGGAACGCCACTGTCCATGACATATTCACGGATAAGGTTAGAAAGATGCGTCTTGCCACATCCCTCTTCGGCCATGATGATTGTGTTTTGTGTGATTACCCGATCAATGAGCTCAAGATCGGCGATACTATTATTGATTTTCCCTATTTTACGCTTCATAAACCATCCATATGTATAAGTTCTAAAGCGCCATTATAGCTTATTCTTTGTGGTGATAGATAGTGAAAACCATAAAGAGAGATAGGATGTAAAATCCCCCGGTACAATCGTAAATAAAGCTTATAAAAGTGAGACTTAGTGTAGAATTGTATGAATATAAGGAAGACAGATGGCAGCGAACGCAACAATCTATAAGGCGGTACTAAACATCGCAGATATGGATCGTCATTATTATGCAGATCATAGTCTTACGCTGGCAAAACACCCTTCTGAAAATGATCTTCGTCTGATGGTAAGATTGATCGCTTTTGCTCTGAATGCAGAGGAGGATCTTCTTTTTAGCAAGGGAATCTCACAAGACGATGAACCTGACCTGTGGCAAAAGTCCTTAGACGGAGAGATAAAACTGTGGATAGACCTTGGTCAGCCGGATGAAAAACGTATTCGAAAGGCGTGTGGGCGTTCCCAGAAGGTCATCATCTATACCTATCAAGAAGGCAGTGCTCTGGCATGGTGGAAACAGATAGAAAAGACGCTGAAACGCTTTAGGAACCTTAGTGTCATAAATCTTAAGATCGATGGCAATATTGAAGCCTTGGCCGATAGGACAATGGACTTGGCGTGTAGTATAAGCGATGCAGAGCTCTCTTTGTCAAACGATGACCAGAGTGTTCATGTCAGGCAAGAGATATGCAAAGCATGCGTTCAGCCAGGGCAGTAGAAATTGAGTAGTCAAAGTCGAAAAAGAAAGTTTCATCTGTATACGGATAAGACACATTACTACTTTGATATCGAGGTCATCAGCAACCTGATAGAAGCTACGAGTGCTAAAAGAACCATGGTCAAAGAAGAAGTGAGGTCTTTTTTTGCGGGTAATTGGAAAGACTTTGGGGATGACTTCTTAGACCATTCCCTTCTTGATTCCAGGTGGATATTGCTTGTCAGAAAGAAGGATCGTCTTATAGGGATTGCGACCGTACACAAGATAAGACTGGAGGGAAAGGTGTTTTACAACTTCAAGACCGACGGTGTCGCCCCGCCGTACCAGTCCATAGGTCTTCTTGGAAGGATGAGTCAGATACTTTTTGCCTACGCTTACAGGGACAATGTGACAAGTCAGCGCTCTTTTAATATCGATATGATCTTCTCTACACCAAACCTGAGAATACTTGGCTTCTTTAGTAAAAATTCAACCCATATCTATCCAAATCCATACCGGTATGATGTAAAAAACAAGTCCATAGAGCCTCCTGATGAGACGACATGGAAGTATGTTCAAGCCTATAACAAGATCGATTTTCCGCCCAATCTACCCTTGTCCAAAGAAGCCTGTGTCGTAAAAAACGATGAGTCAGAATGGCCTTATATCTGTTATGAAAAGTCTGGAATTCCCTATTATAAAGAGAAGATCGTCAATGAGTTCGGCGATCATTATTTGCAGTATAAAGAGGGAAAGAAACGCATGTTTATCGTGTGCGCACATATCACCATCATTGATGTGATACGCTATTTTGCAAAAGTCGCACTGAGATTGGCAAAAGACGGTGTCAATCTCTTTTTACGGTAGCTTAAAGTATTGATAGGCACTAGCTGTCCATCTGCTCAAAAGTTGCGTGAATGGGATTGTGATCTGAGATACTCCTTGTGTCAATCGCTTCTGCTTTGATGAGTCTTAGACCCCTGTAGAAGATGTGATCGATCGGTTTGGAAAAGACATGCTTGATGTGATGTGCTTCCTCGATCACGGCCTTGTGTAAAGAGAGTTCGGTCTGAAACTCTTCAAGCGCTTCGACGCGTTTCTTGCTCCAGTTGTTAAAGTCTCCGCTGACGATCATCGCTCCTTCACACGTAGTAAGGATCAGTTTTATTTTTTCAAGCTCCTTGTTGAAGACTTTTGAGGAGACAAAGTTGATGCCATGCATGTTAAGCAGATGCAACACCTCTCCATTGGCAAAAGAGTGCGAGGTGAGCAAGGTGCTTTTTCGTGTACTGATAAGGAACTCTTTTTCGGTGGTCAGTTCTATGTGTTTCGTGTCAAAGCCAAAAGTCGAAGCCGTCACAATACCGTAAGTGTAACGCTTTGTCTCGATGTTCGCTGCCATCGCAAAGGAGAGTGCCCCTAGATCATTGCCTTGATGTTTTGGCATCTTGTACTCTTGAAAGAGCAAAAAATCACTGGCGTGCGTATGCAGCAGCTCATGAAGTTTTGATTTGAACTCAGGGCGCGTATTCTCTTTGTGTATGTTCCAGCTTAAAAGCGAGAACCTCGGCTTTACTGCCTTGTCCTGATGTTGATAAAAATGGGGGTTGTGGCGTGGGACAAACATAGTTACAACTGCAGTGCGAAGATGCGCATCAGGTTCTCAAATACACGTCTCGTCTTTCCTGCAGGCTCCATCTGGAATGAGGAGTTTGTCAAAAGCTCTTGCATCCATGTACTGATCTGATCGATCTGTGCTTTGGAATACGCGATCGTGGAGACCTCGTAATTGAGCAGTAGACTACGGTTGTCCAAGTTTCCAGATCCAAGTATGACGGCATCATCGTCAAACAAGATAGCCTTCGCATGCAGCATCGGTCCTTCATATAGGGCGACTTCAATTCCCCACTCTTGTAACTGGCGCATGTAGCTGCTTCTGACAAGATCGGCGATAAGGTGGTTAGATTCTTTGGGCGTGATAAGCTTGACATCCACTCCCCTGTGACGTGCAATCTGCAGTGTTTTGAGAATAAGTTCGTCGGGAAGAAAGTAGGGTGTGACGATCCACACCCTACTTGAGGCTTTGTGTACGGCATAGATGATGGCTTCAAGCAGGGCATCACTGTCTACGTCAGGACCTGATGGAATGACCTGCAGTTCGCATTTATCGTTATGAGAGGAGTTACTCAGCGAGACTTCTCGCTCTGGAAGCTCTTTGATAAAGGCCCAATCGGCTTCAAATATATCGATGTAATATTTGACGATAGAGCCCTCGCAGCGATAGAGCAGGTCTCTCCAGTATTTTGCCCTGTGGTTTGAGCCCATATACTCCTGCGCAAGGTTCATGCCTCCGCTAAAGAGAACCTTATCATCAATAAGATAAATCTTTCTGTGATAACGAAGGTTTAGGGGATTTAACAGGGAAAAGGAGAACAGCGGCGTGAAAAACGAGACCTCGATGCCGGCCTTTTTAAGTCTTCTTAGCGGTAGCTGCCATAAATAGAGCCCGTAAGACCCAACGGAATCAATGAGGATCCTTATATTGACTCCAGCACGGGATTTTTCGATCAAAAGATCAAAGAGTTGGGAGGTGACAAGGTCATTTTTTAAAACATAGGTACTGATACAGATAGATCTTTCAGCCGCGTTCAGGGCACTGTAAAAGGCCTGGTATGCTTTGACTGAATCAGTGTATATCATCATCTCGTTGTCGCTGCTGGAAGGGGGAAGGCCATTGTTTCGCAAAAGTGTGTCGATGTGATGAACGGGAGGATTCTCTTCATCTTCCACATCGATCGACAAGGGAGACTTTTCGTCATCGGATGGGCGTTTTCGAATACCAAATAAAAAATATATGATCACAAAGAGGTAGGGTGCAATGATCATGAAAAGCAGCCATGCAACGATCGAGATGGAAGAACGCCTTCGGTACAGCATATGGACGAGTGTAAGAAGGATCGCTAATCCACCCAGAGAATACAGAAGATAATAAGTGACAATCTGATCCCATGGAACCTGCATATATCTCCTTGAAAGATGAATAGCTTATTCTCTAAGCAGCTGGATAAAACTTTTGATATACATCTGGTTTAACTGTTGAGACATCTCATCTCGCATGAGTTTGAGTGCATCAAAACTGCTGTAGCGCTCTCTGAAAGTCCTGTCTGTGGTAAGCGCGTCAAAGGCATCGCAGATCCCTATGATCTGGGCCATCTTTGGTATATCGTGTTTTTCCAGACCCTCAGGATAGCCTGTCCCATCAAATTTTTCATGATGATATAAGATGGCACTTAAGATCTGTCTATCGGAGATATCGTTTTGAGAGGCCATTTGCATACTCATGGCTG
>JBFEXN010000143.1:0-4313 GCA_041562655.1 Sulfurimonadaceae bacterium | reverse complement strand
TGGGATGGCACTGTACGCACTCTCTATGGGTATGGGTGTTCCCTTACTTGTCGTGGGTACGGGTGCAGGTAAGTTCATGCCACGTCCTGGATCGTGGATGGATGCCATCAAGTCAGTCTTTGGTGTGATGATGCTGGCCATAGCGATATGGATGTTAAGCCGTGTTTTGGACAACAGCGTCATTATGTTTATGTGGTCAGCCCTGGCAATGTTTGTCGCTGTGAGCATCGGTGCTTTTGAAGTAAGGGACGAAGCCTATTGTCATCCTTGCCATGCTGCAAAAAAGAGTATAGGCCTAATGGTCGCACTTTATGCTAGTGTGCTTTTCATAGGTTCTGTGACCAATGCAGCAAGTGTATTGAACCCTCTGGAAAAACTTTTACCATCCGCGAGTACAGCGGAGGCTTCACAGCAGAACAGTGTTCAAGAAGCTACCTTTCAAAAGATCCATTCGATAGATGAACTCAATACGATCATCTCCAATTCAAAAGGTAAGAAGATCATGCTCGATTTTTACGCGGATTGGTGTACATCATGCAAGGAGCTGGAACATATCACCTTTGCCGACGCCGATGTAAAAGAAGCCTTGAGCGCTTATGTCCTGGTACAGGCGGATGTGACTGCGAACACTGAAGATGAAAAAGCCTTAAGTAAACAGTTCGGTCTTTTTGGACCTCCGGCACTAATCTTTTATGATGAGGATGGAAAAGAGTTGAAAAACAAACGCGTCATCGGATTTATATCTCCCGAAGAACTTCTGGAAAAACTATAGGCCTTAGATAGGAAGAGCAAATGAAAAAAACAGTACTGTATTTGATACTTTTAAGCCTATCGTTATTTGCTCAGCCCGAATGGTCAGACTCTATGGACGATGCAAAAGAAAAGGCCCTTAAAGAGGATAAACTCATCATGCTTATGCTCTCAAGAGAGGAGTGTAATGCCTGCTGGTATATGGAAAACATCGTCTTTGAAGACAAGGATGTGAACACATTGTTAAAAAGCAGGTTTGTCTCGGTGTATCTCAATGTCAGAAGCGATATTGTCCCTGAGAAGTTTCCTTATGTCGGAACGCCGACTTTTTATTTTATGGATGCGACGGGGCAGCTGATAGGCAAGCGGCTTAGCGGAGCGCTGAACACGAAGGAGTTTATAGCTAAACTCGCACAAGTGATCCATACGAGTAAAAAACTAAAGCAGTGATCTGTTAACTTCCCCCATCTCCCCATGACTCATATTCGAGTTCATATTTTGGTGCATTGGCGTCTTCTTCAAACTCGGAGAGATAGCTGGTGAGATATGAGATCTCCTCATCGTTTAGATTTTCGGCAAAGGGTATCATGATCTGAGCCGTTTGATCCATCACCCCTTTTTTCCCTCTATAAAACTTCAGTTTTTGTACCAAGAGATATTTTGGTCTGTTCATGAGTACGGGATAGACATGCATACCTTCTCCATGGATTCCGTGACAACCGTTGCATCCTTTTTGTGAGTACAGAATCTCACCCTGTTTGTACGCATCTGCCTCGGCGTAACATGATGAGAGGAATATTAGTATCAAAGGGAGGATATTCTTATTCATAATACAGCACTTAAAGACTTTTTTGTTAGAATTATAGCAATATATTAAGAGGATGTTTAATGATTATAAAAAACGCTGTTTTGTGTGACGCCAACGGGGAACGTCGGGGTGATATCGAGATCATGGACGGTGTCATCACTAAAATTGCTGATAATCTCTCTTCAGATGAGATTATAGACGCTAAAGGCGCCTATCTTCTTCCTGGACTAATCGACCTCAATGTCTCTTTGAGTGATGGACAGCTGAATACTTCGCGTTTACAAAAGGTGTCCAATGCGGCTGTTAAAGGCGGAGTGACCACGGTCGTACTTAATCCGCAAAGCGAGCCCGCGATCAATAATGAGATCGTCCTGGAGTTTGTACTTGAGCGTAAGTTTGAGGGGGCCAAGGTCAAGTCCGCCATCTGTGCGACTCAGGATGATAAAGCCTTGAGCAACATCGCGATATTGTTGAAAAAAGGGGCGGTTGCACCTACGCTTGACACCTCGGTTGACAGTAATCTTATCCGACGTATCTTTGAGTATATGAAGATGTATGACGGAACAGTCTTTTGTTCAGTCAAAGACAGAGCCCTTAACGGAAACGGAGTGATGTTTGAAGGAGAAGTCTCCGCACATCTTGGCCTTCCGGGAATATCCGTCTTGGGCGAGATCATCCATGTAAGCAAGATGATTGAGATAGCACGGTATTTTGATGTGCAGGTCCTTTTTAAAGGGCTTTTTACTCGACGCTCAATCGAGATGATCACTGCAGCGAAAAAAGAGGGTGTCAAGGTCTTTTCTGAGATATCTATCCATCATCTTGCACTCGATGACAGCGCATGTGACGGTTTTAACGCGTATGCCAAGATCTTTCCTCCTCTGGCCGATGAGAAAGGAAAGCTTTCGCTGCAGGAGTCACTGAAAAAAGGGGAGATAGATATCCTTACCTCGCTGCACGCTCCTCAGTCAAAGGTGAACAAGGAAGTCGCTTTCTATGACGCTGCTTACGGGACTGAAGCAGTGGAGAATATTTTACCTCTGTACTATAGTAAACTTGTCAAATCAGGCCTTATAACACTACCTGAACTGAGCAAGATGGTCTCTTTACTGCCGGCACAGATGATCAAGAAGAACGCCGGGCTGATAGAAGAGGGGAGAGTTGCTGACCTTGTTCTGTTTGACGTCAACGGAAAGACTCCTGTCATGAATGAACAGAGCCTTTATAACCATGAAGAACTGGAGGGGAGTATCCTTTCTGTCTTCGTTGCAGGTCAATTGAAATAAGTGTGTGTGAAGAACTTATAACTCTATCGTAAAACAGGCCCCTTCGGCCGAGTTGGAGGCGTTGAGTTTTCCTTTCATATGGTCTTCGATGATGATCTTGGACATATACAGACCAATGCCGGTCCCTTTGCCTTCTTCTTTGGTCGAGAAATAGGGGTCAAATATCTTCTCAAGCGTAGGTTTCGGTATACCGCCGCCGTTATCACAGACTTTCAAAATGATCCTGTCATCGGCCTGGATGACAAACACCCTTATAAAAGCCGGACACACGTCTTTTTCGATGAGCACATCTTTGGCATTGGTCAGAAGATTGACGATGACTTGTGAAAACTCGTTTTGATACCCCTTGATCTTGACATCGTCATACATGTCAAATTGATACTCTATTGAATGGGCACTCAGTACTGACTCGACAATCGCATAAGCGTTTTGAACGGCCTCGCGTATAGAAAAAGTCTCGATCTTTTTGTTGGGATTGAAGAACTCACGAAAGTCATCAATCGTCTTTGACATCCCGTTGATCAAGCGCATACCCTTGTCTACATTATCAAGGAGTGTTTTTTCATCCAGTTTTCCACGGCTGTGAAAGTGGGCCATCTTTTGAATAAGCAGTCCAAGGGCATTAAGTGGTTGACGCCATTGGTGCGCGATGTTTCCTATCATCTCACCCATGGAAGCATGTCTGCTCTGCTGTAGTAGGAGCAGCTCTTTGGCCTTAAGCTCCTGCTCCATCTCGTATTGCTGGGTGATATCACGTCCGACCCCGACAATACCGATAGTCTCACCTTCAGGATTGAGAAGCGGTGATTTTACGGTGGAGAAGTAGTGTCTATTGCCTTTGGTGTCCGTCAGCCACTCTTTAAAGGAGAGGGGAAAACCGTTTTCAAGCAGTTGTTTGTCTATATCACGTTTGTTATCGGCTTCTTCTTTGCTAAAAAGTTCATAGTCATCCTTGCCGATCATCTCTTCGGGAGAGAAGCCGGTCAGACTTGAGAAATGCCAGTTACAACCTATATATTTATAGTTCAGGTCTTTGTAAAAGATAGCTTCATCCATTGATTCGGTCACGCTTCGAAGCAATTCGTTGTTCTTTAGGATCTCTTTGTTTGCCTCGGTTAGCTCTTTTGAGTTTACCTCAAGGGTGTGTTCGAGCATATGGCGTTCTGTATAAAACTCATCATAAGATTGACCCAGAAGGTCTAGGAATTTTTTGAACTCATCAGAAGCCGTATCCATGTCAAACTCTTTTCCGTAGGCTTTTTTAAGCTGTGCCTTGAGTAAACGGTTCATTCTAGTCCTCGTATACCACGGTCAAGGTCATCGTCTGGTTGTGCAGTTTGCAGTCCAGGGGATCGTCGGAAAAGGGAGCGATCTCTCCAAATGAGTAAAACCCGACGACTTGAGACTCTTCCCCAAGGATATCATGTAAGACATCGATCTCTTCATCGACAAGCTGTTTTAGTACACTT
>JBFEXN010000142.1:0-4317 GCA_041562655.1 Sulfurimonadaceae bacterium | reverse complement strand
TATCCGTTTATCTGCAGGTTCTTGATCTGTGTTTTATAATGATGCAAGACCTTTAACATCCTTGGCATGAAATCATCAAGAGTAGATTTATGCTTGGAAGTCAAAGCAGAACTTCCCTGTTTGAAGATAAGCCCATCATGGGTTATTCGCAGGTTCTTATATATATGTATCTGCCTGTCATCTTTAAACTCATGTTTGAGTGCGCTATAGAGGTCCTTGAAAGCCTTACTTCTTTTCTTTACAAGTGTGCCATCATCGTTGAGTTTTAATACCCATATCTGGCGTCCTTTGTCATCAAAAGATTTAGTAAAACCGGCAATGGCAAAGGTGTTGTCATGCAAGAGCGTGACGGCATTAAAAGCATCTTGACGTACTTTACCAAAGGTTCGTTTCCATACCTCTTTTCCATCAAAGCCAAAATAGTATACCAAGGCATCGCGATCTGACTGTGAGCTGCTTTGCGAATACCCTACACCGATAATGTTGCCTTTAAGATCGATACTGATATCGTTGAGTACCTCATTGGCATCTTTAAAGTAGTTGTGCTCCCATAGTGTGTTCCCCTCGTCGTCAATCTTTATAAGCCGAATGTTGTCTTGTGCATTTTTGTTCTCAAAGCTCGCAGAAATCAGGTAGTTCCCATCATCTGTTTTAATAATCTTAAATGCCTTTTGGCGTCCCTCTTTGGGAAATTTTTTGATCCACGACGTGTCACCCGTGTCATTGATCTTTGCCGCCATCACTTCATAGCTTTTACCCTCTTGGGCTGTCCCCAGCAGAATAAAACCTCCGTCTCCCGTGGCTACACCATCTACACCGATATCTTTTTCCTGTGAGCCATATTTCTTTTTCCATCTGACTTCACCGTTTGGCTTGTATTTGACAAGATAGACATCACTTCTACCTAATCCTTGAACAAACATATCATCATGTGTGTTACGTGAGGTCTGTGAGGTCCCTATGGCAACACTGCCACCATCATCTAGCTTGATAAGCGCATGCAGTTGATCAAAGTTTGCCGTGCCAAAGTTGTGCATATAACTCGGCTTAGCGTTGACATCAAGCAGAGATACGAGCATCTGCCCTGAGTGGGTATAGCCTCCGATAAGATAGCCGTTTTCAACTGTTTTCAGTATATTCGTACCACGGTTATATTCTGATAGCCCGAAACTGATGTCATTGATGATCTCTGCGGATGAATCCAGTTTTATCAGACGAAGCTGTTCACCACTTTTATTGAGCGTGCTAAGATATTCGAACGCATCATTAAAACTTTGGCCGTGTTTTGAGGAGGTCTTAAAGTCTTGTGTGTACCCAACTATAGAGATATTATAGTCATGGTCTTCAACAACATCAAGGGCTTCATCGTCGAAGTTCTTGCCAATAAGTATCTGGTAGTCATCGGATTTAAATTCGCTGATAGCACTGTGAAGGTAGGTGAATATTAGCAGGAGGGAGATTACAAGCTTCATGGCTGTCCATTTTTACTGAATTTACAGCAATTTTTATACCACTTACTCTTTTGGAAAGACAGCCCCGTATTCTCTTAAAATAGGAATAAGTGCCGTTCTCTCATTATCGATGGCAACCTTCATCGCACTCAGACCTTTTTTTGTCGATATGTTGACATCGGCACCATTTTGCAGAAGAAGCTTGAGCGCATTTTTTTGATTATAGTAGATCGAAAGCATCAATGCCGTCCATCCGAATTTATCATAAGCGTTCAGGTCAGCGCCATATTTGATAAGCAGGTCAATCGCCTCGGTACGTCCCAGTGAAGAGGCAATCATCAAAGAGGTACGTCTATTTTTGTCAACCTGATCGATCTTCGCCCCTAACTTGATAAGGAGTCTTATGTGGGCAATGCTCTTATCGTCCTGATAGTGACTTGAGGTAAGCATCAATGGACTCCAGAGTAAGCTCACATCATTGGTGTTAACATGGGCACCCCTGCTCATAAGAAGTGTTTCCAGGTCCCTTAAATCCTTTTGCAAGCCTGGATCAATAGCTTGGACAATCGCTTTATGCGTCAGTGTCAACGGTGTCTCTATACCATCACGTATATTTACATCGGCTCCCTTTTCGACGAGGAGCAGAGCAGCTTTGATGTTAAAACGTTTTATCGCCATTGTAAGAGCAGAGACGTGACGGTTATTACGTTGATCCAATGTAGCATTGCGCTTGAGCAGTATTTCTAAAAGTTTAAAACGGGAGCTGTCCATTGCTGCCATCATCAGTGCTGAAGTCCCATTCTTATCAGCCTGGTCTATATTAAAACCCTTATTGAGGATATAGGTCAAGAGCTTGGGATTATTTCCCTCCACGCATAGATGTAAAAGGCTTGTCTTGTTGGAACGGAGTTGATGAAGGTTTGCTCCAAGGTGATGATAATAGACAAAGGCATGAAGATTTCCCGTCAGTGCTGCTTCAAAGATGTCTGTGACGTCAAAATAGGGCATTTCTGATGAACTTTCAGTATGCCTGTCTGTTTCTGCCACGGATCCATATCGGCGTAGAAGACTGATCGTCTCCAGATCTTTGCTCTGTAGAGCATAGTCTAAGGGTCTTAAGTCAAAACAGTCTTTTATGTTCATATCGCATCCATAGGTCAAAAGGACCAAGATAGCCTCACTACGTCTATGTTTAACAGCGTACGAAAGAACAGGTAGATGATGAACCTCGCATCTGTCAGGATCAACACCGGACTCGATCAGCTGTCTCAGTCTATCGATGTCGTTGCTGTCTATATAAGAGACAAGTTCTTTACAGCGTCCTTTTAAGAAGTGCTCATCCTCAGGATGGGTCATCTTCGTCCCTAAAATAAGGCTGCTTTGTAAATGTTGCATAAACGTCATCTGTTACTCTTTATAGATAATTTTAGAACAACTTCTATATAGCGTAACGATACTTAGGTTAAAAAATAATAAGAGATACGATTTAGTAAGATTTGAAAAGTAGAGAAGACTTTAGTCCTCCCCGAAGGAAGAACTGAAGGTTTATTTATCCAACGATGTTGTCAAATGGGTAAGCAACAACTGTCTTACGAGAAACAGTATATGGTACTAGTGCCGCTTGACGTGCACGTTTGATTGCATTTGAAATCATCTCTTGGTGACGTTTACAGTTACCTGTCAAACGGCGAGGCATGATTTTGTAACGCTCTGACATTGAATGCTTAAGAGAGTTAGTATCTTTGTAATCGATGAAGTCGATTTTTGCTTCACAATATTTACAATAACGTTTTTTGTATTTTCTTCTTTCTGCCATAATTATTTCCTTATGATATTTCTAGAACGGAATTTCATCTTCGTCGATGTCAATTTCCGGGATATTATGCTGAGGCATCTCTTGCTTCTGGTAACTTTGTTGCGGCTGTTGCGGCTGATTACCATAAGCGTTTTGTTGACCATAAGACTGCTGCTGTTGCGGCTGTCCATATGATTGTTGAGCTTGCGCAGGTGCTTCGTAGCTGTTTTGCTGAGCAGGCGCTTCATATCCGCCATTTGCTTGCATACCACCGTTTTGAGCGGCATCAGCTTTAGAGTCTAGCATCTGCATCGTCTCAACGATAACACTGTGTTTTGAACGTTTGCTGCCATCTTGAGCAACCCACTGATCAAAATTCAGTCTGCCTTCAACAAGGATCTTGCTACCACGTCTAAGGTACTGGTTCGCAACTTCTGCAGAACGACCGAAAAAAGTGATGTCGATAAAACATACCTCTTCTTTACGCTCTCCATTTTGTGTGAACTTACGACTAGTCGCGATGGCTGTGTTTGCAATAGCGCTTCCGCTTTGTGCATAACGCAGTTCGATATCGCGAGTGAGATTTCCTACCAGTACAACTTTATTAAACATAGTTTTTCCTTAGACTTATGCGTCTGCTTGAGTTTCTTCTGCTTTTTCAGCCGGAGCTTCAGGAGCAGGAGTTTCTGCTTTTACTTTTGCTGCAGCAGCTGCTTTTTCAGTCTTAGCTACAAGATCATTCCACGCTTTTACTTCACGTTTGCTGTCATATTTAACAGTAACGAAACGAAGTACATCTTCGTTAATACGGTAAAGACGTTCAATCTCTTCAATTGCAGTTGGAGCAATCTTGAAATACATGATGTGGAAATAACCACGTGGGTTTTTGTTGATTTCGTAAGCAAGTTTTTTCATACCCTTAGCTTCACGAGCAACGATTTCACCACCACCATTAGTGATGTTAGCTTCGATATTTGCGATAGCTGCTTCCATTTCTTCAGCAGTTAACGTCGGTTTTAGGATTACGAGGTTTTCGTAATGTCTCATAGAGATCTCCTTTTGGATTTATAG
>JBFEXN010000141.1:0-4378 GCA_041562655.1 Sulfurimonadaceae bacterium | reverse complement strand
TGATTATCCTGATGGTACCGGGTTTTGCCATGCTGGAAGCTGGACTGGTGCGTACAAAAAACGTTTCGACGGTGCTCACAGTCAACACCATGATCTATGCGGTCGCATCGATGGCTTTCTTACTGATCGGTTACAAGTACGCTTTTGGCTCGTGGGGAAACAGTTCATTAAGCATGTATGCAGCCTTTATGTTTCAGATGGCATTTGTCGGCAAGACAATCAATATCATGAGTGGGGGTGTGAGTGAACGTGTTCGCATCATCCCTCTGACAATGTTTACTGTCGTGATGGGTGCGTTTATCTATCCTACAGTGGTCAATATTGCTTGGGGTGCAAATTTCTTAGAGGGTACGGCCTTAGCTCTTAGCATGTATGACTTGGCTGGTTCAACGGTTATTCATTCAACAGGAGGATGGGCCCTTCTTGCTGCGGTCTTGATCATGGGTTCACGTAAGGGCCGTTACATAAACGGAAAGGTACGTGTTATTCCCGCATCGAATATCCCATTGGTGGTCTTGGGAGCTTTTTTACTTTGGATAGGCTGGTTCGGCTTTAACGGCGGTTCAGTCGGCTCCATCACGACAAAAGAGGGTGCTGATGCAGTGGCATTGACCATTATGAATACCAATACAGCCGGCCTTGCGGGTGCGATCATCGCCGGTTTAGCGATGTACCTGCGTTATAGAAAGTTTGATATCACGATGATCTTAAATGGTGCTTTAGGCGGACTTGTCGCTGTGACGGCCGGTCCTGATTTATATGATGTTTATCAGCCGATTATTATCGGTCTTATCGGAGGTACCCTTGTCGTTTTCGCCGTACCTCTGTTTGACAAGATCCGCATTGATGATCCTGTCGGTGCCTTGTCTGTTCACCTCATAAATGGTATCTGGGGAACTTTGGCTGTGGGGATATTTGCTGCGAACCCACAAGAGGGGATCACATTTATGGGACAGTTAAAAGGTGTTGCAGTCGTAGGTATCTTTGTCTTCACTTCTTCATTTGCCGTGATCTATGCGATCAACACGTTGGTAAGATTTAGAGCTAGCGATGAAGAGCAGATGAAGGGTCTTGACATTGACGAATGTGGGCTTGAAGCTTATCCTGAACACCAACGTTCAATATAAGACAATTGAGAGGATAGTTTGATTTCGAGTTCACTCTCAGACATCTTAAAACAGATCTATCTTTTCTCTTCCATGGAAGAGGAAGAACTTGAAAGACTTACGCAGATCTGTTCCATTCATCATCATAAAAAAGGTTCCTACCTCTTTATGCAGGGTGAAACAAGTGAGCACCTGTTGATCTTGCTAGAAGGCGTGGTCAGTGTCTTTAAGCACGATGAGAAGGGAAACGAGATCTTGATAGGCTTGTTTCAACCTTTCTCTCTCCTGGCCGAGCCTGCGATATTAAAGGGTGTCCCTTTCCCCTCGACAGCGATGTTTAAAACGGACGGGGCTGTTGTCAAGATCGAGCTGGAGCAGTTTAGAACGCTGTTTTTACGCAATCCTCATATCTCGTACGAGATTATCCAGTCTCTACTGGACAAGATCCAGCTTCTACAGCATAATATCCATCTTAACATCGCTTCAAGTGCGAAAGAGAAGATTATCTATTTTTATCAAAAGAACCAAGATGTCGCCGTGTCCCTTAAAAACTATGAGATCGCTTCCTTGCTCTCTATGACACCAGAAACATTTTCTCGCAATGTAAAAGTGCTGTGTCAGGAGGGTAGACTTTTCAAGACGGAACAGGGGTACACTGTTTCTTCATAAAAAATTGTTTTCTTGATAATTGTCAAGAGTGTTTTTTTTAGAATACTATACACTTCTCGCTCTAAAAAATAAGGATAAGAAAATGAACGATAAAACAAAAACGATTATCAAGTCTACGGCTCCCGTATTAAAAGAAAAAGGTGAGAAAATCACCACTGTAATGTACGAACTTCTATTTTCGGCTAACCCGGAGTTGAAAGAATTGTTTAAAAACGCTGAACCGGATCAATATAAGAAACTCGCAGCGGCAGTTTACACTTATGCAGACAATATCGATAAGTTGGAAGTACTGGGAAAAGGGATTGAGACGATGGCATTGGCACATGTCAAGACAAACATTCAGCCGGAGCATTATCCACTGGTCGGTGCGGCAATCTTGGGTGCGATCAAAAACGTTCTTGCAGATGTAGCTACGGATGAGGTCATCGAAGCATGGAAAGAAGCTTACTTCTTTCTAGCCGATGTCCTTATAAAAAGAGAAGCGGAACTTTACGCAGCTCAATAAGAGATGATATCGGAGGGAACGATCAAGCATGTTCGAGACAATTAAGAGCTATATCAAAAGGATGAAGGGAAGTGAGTCTTCCCCGCCTAGAAAACCTCTCTCCAAGATCATCTGGTCATGGTTGGGAGCCTTTTTGGGAATCTATGTCATCGCTATTTTGAATACCCTTATGGGTATGGATATGGTACAAAGTTTTTTTTTAGTTGGTTCTTTTGGTGCCTCTGCGGTCTTGCTCTATGGGGCACCGCAGCTGGATTTCTCGCAACCGAGAAACCTTTTGGGCGGTCATGTCCTCTCCGCCTTGATCGGTATCACCATTTACAAATATGTTCCTTTTGAGCTTCCTGTTTTGAGTGCACTTGCTGTCTCTATGGCTATTGTGGTTATGCACTTGACACGGACCATGCATCCTCCTGGTGGTGCGACAGCATTGATCGCAGTGATCGGAGGTCCGCAGGTGTATGAGATGCACTACATGTTGGTCATTTCACCGGTGCTGTTGGGCGCATGCCTTATGTTGATCATCGCCCTGATAGTCAACAACCTCTCATCAAATCCCAAACGCCATTACCCCCGTTACTGGCTCTGAGGGATTTCTTAGTGCCTTATAAAATATAACTCCCTTTTCATTGATTAAAATTTATACAGTAGTTTAAGACTATGACGTAGATAACTGAACAAAATCGATTAGATAACAGATAATATAGGCATTTATAGTTTTACATGCCATAATGAAAGACAAAAGGAGTTAAAGATGTGTATTCCTCATGCTCCGGTGAAGACCTTCAAATCACAAAGACGAAGCAAGGCTGAAAAACCGAAGAAATCGGCACCTTTTGACAAAAAACTCTTGGATCCTGATCCGAAGTTTATCGATGAACGGAAGTCTCATACGGTTTCTCGGGATGTACCAGAGTCATTATTGGATAATCTGCTCTCTATTTTTAAACGAAGTGCTAGTTAACACTTTTGTAATGCTTATTATCATATAATGATCTTTATGAGTTCTCCTGGATTAAAGTCAAGATCATTCTTATTTTCTTTGTTCATCCACCTGCTTTTGGCATTGGCGGTGTTTGCGCTTTTTTATAAGTCGCAGCAGACATCAAATGAAAGCTGTTCGTGTATGAGTATGCAATCGATAAAGTTCTCTGCACCAAGTTTTGAGGTGATCACTGAGAGGGCTAGCGATGATGTTGTGCAACAAGCCAAGGCTTCACAAATCAAAAAAGTAAGCACTGTTCAAGAGAAAAAGACAATAAAGAAACCCGACACGCTAAAACAGATCCCCGTAAAACAACTCGAGATCGCAAAAAATGAACCCCTTCCAACTCAAAAAGAGACACTGCTCAATACAAAAGAAGAAGATACACTCGAGAGACAAGAGACTGAAGAGAGCCTGGAAGCAGAGGCCTTAGTCAAAAGAGAAAAAGAGTCTGTACTGGCTGAGGAACATTCGAAAGAAATCGCATCAGCATCGACGCAGAACAGTGAAGTGAAAATGGCTTGTGATAAGCAGTATATGCAAGACAATATGGCATTGATAAATGCGTTGATAAAGAAAAACCTTTATTATCCTAGGTTGGCTAAAAAACGTGGGATGCAGGGAAAGACGATGGTGTCATTTACGCTTGATACGAACGGCAAGATACTGGATATAAAGGCTCTGGGTTCAATAGCATCAGTTTTAAGCAAGGCGGCTATTAAGACGGTACTCAAAGCATCGGTCTCTTTCCCTCATCCAAAAGAGGTACTGGCACTGCAGGTCCCCATTATATATAAGCTTAATCAACGCTAATCTTTAATATAATGCGTCACATCTAATTAAACAAGTTTGAGGTAATAATGTCGATTTATAGAGAGTATGATATCCGCGGTGTTTTTGAAAAGGAACTAAACGAAGATACGGTAAAAAAGATAGGTTATACCCTGGGCAAGCGTATCGAAGGTGAATATGTCAGCATAGGTTATGATGCCCGTACACACTCTCCGACACTTTTTGAGTGGTTATGCAGCGGGTTTGTTCATGCCGGTAAGAAAGTCATCAATATTCAGCTTGTCCCGACACCTGTCAACTATTTTACAAACTATCAAGAAC
>JBFEXN010000140.1:0-4395 GCA_041562655.1 Sulfurimonadaceae bacterium | reverse complement strand
TTCACAGCTGATCCAACCATTATCGTTTTCTGTGATGCATATGATATCTACAAGGGGCAAGCATACGAAAAATGTCCACGTTCAATCGCTAAAAAAGCACTAGAGCATGCTGATGCGCTTGGTATTGCTGATGCTGCATATTTTGGGCCTGAAAACGAATTCTTTATCTTTGATGATGTAAAATTTGTTGACAACATCAATGAGGCTGGATACAAAATTGATACTGAAGAGGGTGAGTGGAACTCAGGTACACACTACGAAGATATGTACAATACAGCACACCGTCCAGGAACAAAAGGTGGTTATTTCCCAGTAGCTCCAACGGATTCTATGGTAGATCTTCGTGCTGAGATGATGCTTGTACTAGAGCAAGTAGGTCTTGAAGTCGTACTTGGCCACCACGAAGTTGCTCAAGGTCAAGGTGAGATCGGTATCGTTTTCTCTGACATCATCGGTGCAGCGGACAACGTACAGAAATATAAATATGTCGTCAAGATGGTTGCACACTTAAACGGTAAAACTGCCACCTTCATGCCTAAGCCACTTTACGGTGACAACGGTAACGGTATGCACGTTCACCAATCACTATGGAAAGACGGTAAAAACCTTTTCTATAAAGAGGGTGAATACGGTAATCTTTCTGAGATGGCTCTTCACTATGTTGGCGGTATCTTCAAACATGCTGCTGCTATTGCTGCATTTACAAATCCGTCAACAAACTCTTACAAGCGTTTGCTACCAGGATTTGAGGCACCAAGTATCCTTACTTACTCTTCTCAGAACCGTTCGGCTTCTTGTCGTATCCCTTACGGTGCAGGTGAGAAAGCAACCCGTGTTGAGATGCGTTTCCCGGATTCTTCAGCTTGTCCATACCTTGCGTTTGCCGCAATGATGATGGCCGGACTTGACGGTATCGCAAACAAAGATATCCCTGTTGGTCCAATGGACATCGACTTGTTCGAACTTACTCTTGATGAGATCCGTGAGAAAGGTATTGTTCAAATGCCACATACTCTACGTGAAGCTGTTGAAGGCCTAATCGCTGATAACGACTTCCTTAAACCGGTGTTCACAAAAGACTTTATCAACGATTACCAGCACTTCCAATTCGAGCGCCAAATCTGGCCAGATGAGGGTCGTCCAACTGCTTACGAGTTCAAAACTACGTACCAGTGTTAATCAAGGCGGGCTTGTCCCGCTACCTTTTTCCTCTTCTTTCTTTTTCATTATTTTCATTTATTTAACTTTTGTTATAATCTCTTATTATGTTGACGAATCCCTTTATAGCACCAGCACCTCAAATAAAACGACGTAAAAACCCAGAGGGTGAGTACGCAAATCTAAATACCACTGAGCTTCTTGACGCCGTTAGAAAAAGCGCCCACTCTCCCCACCGTGCAGATCTGGATATTTTACTTGATGTCTTTCTCAAACGTTATGACAAGCGTCAAAAAGAGTTAGAGGAGAGTCGTTACGAACTTGAGGAGCACAAGAACAATCTTGAACAGCGTATCGAAGAAGAGATAGCCCTGAGAGAAGCCAATTACAAGATGTACGAACAGCAGGCCAAGATGGCAGCCATGGGTGAGATGATGGATGCTGCTGCGCATCAATGGAAACAACCCCTGAACGCCCTCTCATTGATGAGCGATATGCTAAAAGACGACTTCAGCAGAGGTGATGTCGATCAGTCATATATAAATGAACTCACCGATGATATACAGGGACAGATCGAACACATGGTCAATACACTTCAAGAGTTCAGGACCTTCTTTAGGCCAAACAAAGAGTGTAAGAGTTTTGGTATCAAGCGCTGTGTTCAGTCTGTCATGCTACTCGTAAACGATGAGTTTTTAAAAAACAATATCAATATCAATATCCAAAGTACCCAAGAGATACTGATATACGGTATAGAAAATGAGTTCAAACACCTTGTCTTGAACATTATCAACAATGCCAAAGACGCTTTCAACGAACGTAATGTGAATGAGCGTGACATCTATATCAACTTCTATAAACGAGACAGTTTCATCAACCTGCAGATCGAAGACAACGCAGGAGGAATACCCAAAGCTCTACTACCCGATATCTTCAAGCCTGAAGTCACCACCAAAGAAGAAGGGAAAGGAACAGGGATAGGTCTTTATATGAGCATGCAAATTGCCCAAAAACTTGGGGGAAGTCTCTCTGTCAAAAACAGTGCCAAGGGGGCACAGTTTCTTCTTCAACTTCCTGAAAACACCTCATCTGGCGAAATACACTGATTTTTATATAAAAAACAACTTCATTATTTTGTTTTATTTTCTCATTTTCGTCTTTTAGAGCCTCTCTTTGCTATAATTCCGTTATCAATACTCAACTATTGAAATTCGAGTTTACATAACAAGCATCGCTTGTAATATTTTAAGGGATCCTTATGAAGGAATTTGTACAGAAATATCGTCCTTATCCTCAGGTCGATTTACCTAACCGAGAGTGGCCTAACAAGGTTATAGAAAAAGCACCTATTTGGTGTAGCGTTGACTTACGCGACGGTAATCAGGCATTGATTACACCTATGAACCTGGACCAAAAACTCGAACTGTACAAACTCCTTATCAAACTTGGTTTCAAAAACATAGAGGTCGGTTTCCCGTCTGCATCCCAAGTCGAATTTGACTTTTTACGCAAACTTGTCGATGACAAGCTTATTCCGGATGATGTGACCATCCAGGTCCTGGTGCAGGCACGCGAACACCTTATAGCCAAGACCTTTGAATCCCTAAAGGGAGTCAAGCATGCCATCGTGCATCTTTACAACTCTACTTCAACCGCGCAAAGAAAGATCGTCTTTCAAAAGTCTCAAGATGAGATCATTGAGCTTGCGCTTGAAGGTGTAGCACTTGTCAAGAAATATGAAGCGCAGCATGACGGCAAGATCTCTTTGGAATATTCACCTGAGAGCTTTACGGGAACGGAGCTGGAATTTGCTGCACGTATCTGTAATGCCGTCACTGCCGCATGGGGTATCAGTCCCGATCGCAAGGTCATCATCAACCTTCCTGCAACCGTAGAGATGGCAACGCCAAATGTCTATGCCGACCAGATCGAATGGATGGGCCGTCATCTAGACAATAGAGAGAACGTGCTTATCTCGACACACACCCATAATGACCGTGGGACATCGGTAGCAGCGACGGAACTTGCTCTTTTGGCCGGTGCGGACAGAGTAGAGGGAACACTTTTGTCTAACGGTGAGCGAACAGGAAATGTCGACATCATCACATTGGCACTTAATATGTATACACAGGGACTTGACCCTGAGCTTGATTTCTCAGACATCACAACAGTCCTTGATGTCGTCGAGCGCTGTACTGACATGAAGACACATGAGCGTCATCCTTACGTCGGTGAACTGGTATATACGGCATTTTCAGGTTCTCACCAGGACGCTATCAACAAAGGTCTTGCATATCAGCGTTCTAAAGAGGATGACTTTTGGGAAGTCCCGTACCTTCCAATCGATCCTGATGACCTTGGCCGTAACTATGAGGGGATCATCCGTATCAACTCTCAATCAGGAAAAGGCGGTGTTGCCTACCTTCTTGAAGATCAGTATGGGTATTCACTTCCAAAGAAGATGCATCCTGAAATCGGTAAGATCGTTCAAGCGGTGACGGACAAAGAGGGACGTGAACTTGAACTTGATGAGATCTTCACTATCTTTAAAAAGACCTATTTTGAACCTAAGTCACATCTTGAACTGGTAGACTTTACAGCTAAGACGAACAAAGACCATACGGTCTCTTGTAAACTGACATATAAGCTAGATGGCAAGACCGTAAAATCAGAAGGGAGCGGGAATGGACCTATCGATGCCTGTAAACATGCTCTTGAAAAAGAGTATCCTAACACCTTTACGCTGACAGACTATACACAGCATACACATGGAGAGAAGTCTTCAGCGGAAGCCATCGCCTATATCCAGATCCAGACTGAGGCGTTGGATACCTTTTATGGTGTTGGAGCGGATACAAACATTTCGATCGCTTCTGTCAAAGCAATCTTTTCAGCGCTTAACCGCGCATTCTCGTAAGCCAGGCATCTTACTTTAACGTAAGATGCTTCTTTACCTTTTACACTGCCCTTCAGAGTAACTCTCTGCAAGGATACCCATACACGTACAGTAAGATAACCCCTTCTCTTTTAGAATAACAGCTGCTCATTGGCATCTTGTGTGTTTTGGATATGTGGGGGTTTGGAGATATCGGTAAAATACTCTTTTTGCCCGCTAATGATCGTGCTTATCATACCCTCCGGTTCCACAAACTTTCGTTTTGTCTCCGGGTGTGTTTGGAGTACTTTTCTATAAAATGAAGCGAAAGCAGGTGCCGCTGTACGTCCGCCCTGTTCTCC
>JBFEXN010000139.1:0-4404 GCA_041562655.1 Sulfurimonadaceae bacterium | reverse complement strand
TACAACATGTAATAAAAATATGATAAAAATGCAAAGAATGAGAAAGGATTTAAAGTGGGCTCAGCGGGCCGAGCCCGAGATAAAGAGTTAAGAGTTTATCTTCTCTTTTATCTCGCGTGCGATCGCGGAACAGTTGATGATCTTTTGAGAGTGGGAGAGTGACTCGTCAAGCAGGATCTGGATAAAGGCAGAACCGACGATAACACCATCCGCTCCTTGAACCTTCTGTTTTGCTGTTTTTTCATTCACTCCGAAACCGACATATACCGGTGTATCTGTATACTTTTTAATAGAGCCGATGATACCCTGCAAGTCTTCTGATTTACCTGCGCCCGTGATACCCGCATAGGCAACGAGATAGATGAACTTTTGCGCATCTGAGACGATCTCTTTGATACGGGAGTCACTGTCTGTAGGTGCGACAAAACTAATGTTTGACACATCGTTTGTCTTGAAAAGCTCTTTATAACGCTGTGCCTCTTCATGTGGAAGGTCGGGAATGATCATCCCGCTTACGCCCAGTTCTTTGGCTTTAGGCAGAAGTCTGTCCATGCCATACTGATAGAAGAGATTAAAGTACCCCATCCACAAGATATCAGCCTGCTTTGCCACTTGAGCAGAGACATCCAGGACATCGTTGAACTTAAACCCAAGTTCCAGCGCCTTATGGTTTGCCTTTTCAATAACCGGGCCGTCAGCTACGGGATCAGAAAAAGGCACACCCAATTCGATCGAGTCAACACCGTTTTGAGAAAGTGCCAAGGCAAGATCTGCCGTAAAGCTTTTGTCGGGAAAACCTGTCGTTATATATCCTACAAGTTGTTTCAAGTCGTCTCCATATCTGGTAATTTTAAAAGTGAGAACTTAATCTTCGTCATCGTATTGTCAAGTTTTAGATCTTCTTGCCATTGAATATAAGTGTCGTTTACCGAGATGAGCCAATTAAGCACATCTTCATTTGCGGGACCTTCTTGAAAGCGCATCGTCTCCAGTGAGTTTTCGACAAAGGTAGACAAACGTACCATCGGCTCTATCTTTAAAAAACCAGCCGCTGATTTAATATTGTGAAATATTCTAAACAACTCTTCCAAAGAGTATGCATAGCGCTCGGACTTACCCAGTTCAATGATCAACGGTTCCATGATCTCGACCATCATCGCGTAATGATCCAAAAACTCATCGACTATTTCAAAGTCATAATTATCTTCTAAGTCCCGACGGCTACCCATACGTTCTCCTAAATTTGTACAATTATACCAATATAGATTAAATATTACTAGGATGAATATACAAAAAAATATTTAGATTGAGTATAATATGCTAACATTCGCACAAAGATTATATTCTGGGGTCACACCCACGAAAACGATGCAAGGAACTGATTCAATGTCAACGCGTAAAAAACTATCAATCAATGCCATAAAAAAAGCTAAAAACGAACGTCTGCTTACCATGATAACAGCCTATGACGCTCTTTTTGCGACACTGTTTGAAGAGAGTGCGGACATCCTCCTTGTGGGTGACAGCCTCAACATGAGCTTCAACGGAAAACCTGACACCTTGAGTGCGACGCTGGATCAGATGATCTACCATACCAATGCTGTTTGTGAAGGTGCGAAGAACACCTTTGTCATCTGTGACATGCCTTTTGGAACCTACAACAATGCAGACGAAGCACTTAAAAATGCTGTACGTGTCTATCAAGAGTCACCGGCTGATGCGGTCAAGATCGAGGGCGGAAAAGAGAAAGCCTCTTTGATCAAGACACTCAGTGACAACGGCATAGCGGTGTGCGGGCATATCGGTCTTCTACCTCAGTCCGTTCGCGGCGAAGGTGGCTATATCGTGCGAGGGAAGACACCGCTTGATATCGAAGAGCTTATAGAAGATGCAGAGGCCATAGAAGATGCCGGAGCTTTTTGTATCGTTGTCGAAGGGGTGAAATCTGAAGGTGCTGCACTTATCGCACAGGCGGTGAAGATACCTGTCATCGGTATAGGTGCAGGTTGTGGTGTCGATGGCCAAGTCTTAGTATTCTCGGATATGCTCGGGCTTTTTGAAGCATTTACCCCAAAATTCGTAAAAAAATATCTTGACGGCGCCACACTGATCAAGGATGCGGTTGCCCAATATAAATCAGAAGTCGAAACAAAAGAGTTTCCTGCACAGGAACACACCTATTAATGGAAAGAATCGTTGAGATAGAGAAGTTTACTTCTGAAAGTGAACTCGAGAAGACATTAAGACCCGATTCCTGGGATGAGTATATCGGCCAAGAGCAGCTCAAAAAAAACCTTGCCGTCTTTATCGAAGCGAGTAAAAAACGCGAAGAGTCTCTTGATCATGTCCTTTTCTACGGTCCTCCAGGACTGGGAAAGACCACTCTGGGGCTCATCATCGCTAATGAGATGAACGCAAACATCAAAGTGACTGCCGCCCCGATGATAGAGAAGAGCGGTGACCTTGCTGCCATCTTGACAAATCTTGAAGAGGGAGACATCCTCTTTATCGACGAGATCCATAGACTCTCATCCGCCGTAGAGGAGATACTCTACCCGGCGATGGAAGACTTTAGACTCGACATCATCATCGGTTCGGGTCCTGCCGCACAAACAGTAAAGATCGATCTACCCAAGTTCACACTTATCGGCGCGACGACACGCGCGGGCATGCTTTCCAATCCTTTACGAGATCGTTTCGGGATGAACTTCAGACTGCAGTTTTACAATCCTCAGGAACTAGCGACCATCTTGGTCAAAGCTTCAGATAAACTGGACAAACCTATTGATGAGAAGGCTGCCTTGGAGATCTCACGCCGAAGCAGAGGAACGCCTCGTATAGCCCTGCGTCTTCTGCGTCGCGTGCGCGATTTTGCCGAAGTTGCCGATGAACTGTCTATCTTGCTCGAACGCACCCAATACGCACTCAATGAACTGGGCATCAACGATAATGGTTTTGATGAGATGGATATCCGCCTCTTACAGCTTTTGATCGATGCCAAGGGCAAGGCCATGGGACTGAGCACCATCGCTGCTGCTTTGAGCGAGGATGAAGGGACCATTGAAGATGTCTTTGAACCATATCTTCTGGCCAATGGGTATCTTGAAAGAACGGCAAGAGGTCGTATCGCGACTCAAAAAACCTATGAGGTATTAAAGTTCAAGCCGCCTCAAAACGACACACTATTTGAATAAGGGAACTATCATGCGTCCACAACACTTTTTACTTATGCTTTTTGTCTTTGCCTTGTACTGGATGTATCAACTTTATAACGCCTACTGGATGCCTATCCTCATCGGATCACTTCTGGCTATATCTACCGCAAAAATACAAAAAAAGCTGCTGGAATTTTTTGACAATACCTTCGTAGCTTCCCTACTTTCCAGTATCTTGCTTGCAATATTGCTTTTTGCGCCGCTTGGATATTTTTTGACGACGCTGACTATCAAACTGCATGGCGTCAATGTCGACACCTTTACCCATGTGTATGAAAAGATCAATGGATGGATAGAGAACCTTCCGGAGTCTTTGAACTTCCTGCAAGCACAGATAAAGTCCTTTGTCGATTATAACAACCTTACCAGCCTAGCCGGGAACTCCTTGGGTATTGCTGCCAACGTTGGAAAATACAGCGCTTCATTCTTAAAAGACGCCTTTTTGATCATCGTCTTTTATTTCTTTGCCCACTACTACGGAAAAGAGATCATGCACCATCTGATCAGGATCATCCGCCTACCCCAACAAGACACGACCCTGCTGAGCATAGAAGTCTCAAACGTGATGAGTGTTGTCTTTTATTCGATCATCGCAACCGCTACTCTCGAGGGTGCACTGTTTGGCGTCATGATCAGTGTTATTGGTTATAACGGTTTGCTCTTTGGGATTATGTACGGCTTTGCTTCTTTGATCCCGATTGTCGGTGGGGCACTGATGTGGCTTCCGTTTATGATCTTTGAGCTTGCACTTGGTCATACGGGAAATGCCTTAGTCATCTCGCTCTACTCTATTATCATCATCTCCATCATCGCTGACACCTTTGTCAAACCCCTCATCATCAAGTACGTTGACCTGAACTTTATCAAATCCGGCACAAAGATCAATGAACTCTTGATCTTCTTCTCTATCTTGGCGGGATTGACAGCCTTTGGTTTTTGGGGGATGATCCTTGGACCGGCTATAACCGGCTTTTTCATGGCACTTCTGAAACTCTATGAGACACGAGATGAGAGCTACTTTTCATCAAAGGCATAGCGCGCAGATCTTGTCACTATGCGATTTCAAAGTAAAATAAAATAGGCGTGCAGGCGGTTGATGGGACCAAGAGCTGGACTCTTGTATAAGACAGAGAGACTGACGCTCAGCGTATCTTTCTACTCCAGTTTAAAGCTTGCGTGGGAACCTTTT
>JBFEXN010000138.1:0-4444 GCA_041562655.1 Sulfurimonadaceae bacterium | reverse complement strand
CCAGTGCTCTAACCAGCTGAGCTAATCCCACCATACACGTGAAGTTAAAAATAATGAAAACATTCATTTTTGAGAAAATGAAAAAAAAGTGGTCGGGGCGAAAGGACTCGAACCTTCGACCCCCTGGTCCCAAACCAGGTACTCTAACCATACTGAGCTACGCCCCGACACTGTCAACAATAAATTGATGAGGCGAAATTATATACAAAAGGCTTGAGATTGTCAATACTATTTTCAAGGAAATATGAAGAAGTTTCAAATTTGTTTATTTAAATCCGGATAGAGTATAATGATTTATCAAAAATCATGGAAGATAATATATGAAAATAGCACGTTTTTCCCGGTTGGGTTTTATCATGGCAGCCGCCGGTTCAGCAGTAGGTCTTGGAAATATTTGGAAGTTTCCTTATATTACAGGTGAATACGGTGGTGGCGCATTCGTGCTTGTATATTTGATCACCGTCTTGTGTATCGGCTTTACTGTGATGATTGCGGAAATGCTGATCGGTTACCTGGGCCGTCTGGATGCGGCAGGAAGTTTTGAAGCGCTTGCGCCCAGGTTTAAAATGCAGTGGCGGCTTGCCGGTTTGATGGGGATATGGGCTGGTATACTCATCATGACCTTCTATTCGGTGGTCATAGGTTGGATACTTCACTATATTGTCGTTGCCTTTGGCTCTTTGCCGACTTCAGTGTCTGAAGCAGAAAGTGCATTTGGAAGTATGCTCAAAGAAGATATAGGGACACAACTGCTCTTTCATACGCTCTCTTTTGTGATGATTACGGTCGTCATGATACGCGGTATCAAGAGTGGTATTGAAAAATTGAACCTGATATTGATGCCATCATTGATCCTTATCGTTTCAGGGATGTTCTTTTATGCGCTGACCTTGGATGGGTTCGTACGGGCATGGGACTTCATGTTCACTCCTGATTGGAGTAAATTAAACTCTGATGCTTTCGTAACGGCGGTCGGGCACGCATTCTTTACCGTATCCCTTGGTATGGGAGCGATATTGACTTATTCCGCATCCCTGCCGAAGAAGAGCGATCTTGTAAAGAGCTCACTGATCGTAGTGGGTCTGGATACGGCAATCGCCCTTTTGGCTGGACTGACACTTTTCACCTTTTTATATCAGTATGGCGCTGAACCGGCAAAAGGTCCGGGTCTGGTCTTTATCTCTTTGCCCGCAGTCTTCTATGAGATGGGGATACTAGGGAACGTCTTTGCTGTTATGTTCTTTATTGCACTGGCATTTGCGGGTCTGACATCGGCTGTCTCTTTGACAGAGCCTATGGTACAGTACCTGATCGATAAGTTTTCGCTGACACGCTTTTTCTCTGCTGTAAGTGCCGGGCTGTTTTTTTATCTGGTAGGGATCATCGCACTACTTTCAAACACATCCGATTATGGAGAAATACTTACCTTTGGGTCAAAAAACTTTTTTGACTGGGTGGATCACATCACAGCTGCCATCATGCTTCCTTTTGGGGGACTGCTTATGGCACTGTTTATTGGTCATGCTCTGCCAAAAACTCAGGTGTATGCAGCGCTTAAAGACAGTATGGGAAGGAGTTTTGAGATATGGTATTTCATGCTTCGCTATGTCGCACCGATCTCTTTAGTCATTGTCATGTTGAATCTTCTTGGTATTGTCAGTTTTTAAATAGGGATTGAAGAAAGAAGTCATGCTAAGATGGATACGCAGACTTCCCTCATAAAGAGGGGATGTGAAGTCGTTAGAATTGGATCATACCGTCTACAGGTGAACTCGCTGTAGCATAAGGACGTTTTGGGATTCTTCCGGCAAGATAGGACATGCGTCCTGCAATAACTGCATGTTTCATCGCTTCAGCCATGATCATAGGGTTTTGAGCCTGGGCGATAGCTGTATTGGTCAGAACGCCTTCTGCGCCCAATTCCATCGCATAAGCCGTATCAGAGGCACAGCCGATACCTGCATCGACGATAACAGGAACATTAACCGCTTCTCGTACAAAGACAACATTATATGGATTTTGTACACCCAGTCCTGAACCAATAGGAGCTGCTAAGGGCATAACGGCAGCTGCACCGGCATCTTCTAGGCGTTTGGCCATAATTGGATCGTCTGAGGTATAAGCCATGATGGTGAACCCCTCTTTAGAGAGCACTTCACAGGCTTTGATCGTCTCAAGTACATCAGGATAAAGTGTCTTCTCTGTATCACCGATCACCTCAAGTTTGATAAGGTCGATCCCTGTCGCCTCACGGGTAAGACGAAAAAGGGTAATAGCCTCTTCGGCTGTCGTACAACCTGCTGAATTTGGTAGGAATTTGACATTTGTCCCCTTGAAGGTATCACGCAGGTTTTCCTTGTTAGGGTCAGTGATATTAAGACGGCGTACTGCAACGGTTATCAGTTCAGAACCTGAGGCCAAGGTTGCCGCTTTGGTGGTCTCAAAGTCTGCATATTTTCCACTTCCAACGATAAGACGAGATCCTAATTCATATTTTCCGATTTTTAAAATGTTATCCATTGAGTAGTTCCTAGAATTTTAGTTGAGGGTTTATAACACAGACAATCTGATAGCTTATTGAAGCAAATCAATTACAGTCTGAGGCAAAAGCTCATATTCAAGTAAATGAATACGGCTTTTAAATGATTCAAAGTCTTCACCCTCGATGCGATGAAGTTCTTTTTGACTGATAATAGAGCCGCCGTCCAGTTCGTCAGTTACCCAGTGAACTGATATGCCGGCAGGTCTGTCCGGATTTTCGAAGCTTTGTTCGATCGCCTTCGCCCCTTTGAAGTGTGGAAGTATGGAGGGGTGCAGATTGATCGCTTTGATGTTTTGTGTGAATACCGGAGTTAGGATTCGCATAAAACCGGCCAAGACAACGAGGTCAGGCTGATAATAGTTGATTCGATTGACCAGCTCCTGATCGAACTCTTCTCGTGAACCGTACTGTTCATGTTCAATGATATTGACGGGGATAGCGTAGGGCTTGAGTTTTTCAATCCCCTTCGCATCCTTTTTATTGGTGATGGTCGCGATGACTTCGATGCCAGCGTGTTCGTTGACTTTTTCAATGATACGAAGCATATTGTTCCCCTCTCCGCTGAAGAGGACAAGGACTTTTTTTACAGACAAGAGAGCCCTTTGATGAGATCTTCCGGTAGTAGTGCATAGGAGTTCTTATCAACGGATGCTGCGCTTAGAGTCTGTGCAAGTGAAGCTTGAATCGCGGCATCCAAGCAGGTATATCCTTGTGCAAGCAGGGCACCGCACAGACCAGATAGGACATCTCCACTTCCTCCTTTTGCTAAAGAGGAGGTACCGTGAGGATTGATATAAAAGCTATCTTTATATGCAATGATCGTATTGGCACCCTTTAGGACTAAGGTAATATGCGGATACTTTGCATTGAAGAGTTCGACGTATTTGAAACGGTTCTCTTGTAGCTCATGAACGGTTATATTCGCGAGTTTTGTCATCTTTAATATATGGATAAACTCTTTGGGATGGGGAGTGATGATGATCTCTTTGTGTAGAAGGTCATAAAAGATTGAATGATAGAATATATCGGCATCAAGGACCATCGGTATATTACGTGATAAGGCATGTGAGAGACGCTCTCTTTGAAAGGTTTTACCCAAGCCCATGCCGCAGGCAATAGCATTTGTGTTTTGAGGCAGACTTTCATCCTGCATGAGCGAGTAGGGAAGGGCCGTGATCTTTTCACCGACCAAGGTTGCCAGACCGACACCATAATGCAGTGCCGACAGGGCTGCGATGATGGCAGCCCCCTCTTTTTTACCATGAATCAGACTCAGATGACCAAAACTCCCCTTGTTCGTGTTCTTCTTTTGTCTATGTGGCGGTCTTAGGTCACTTTTGTCCAAGAGTTTCCAGTTGCTCTGTGTCTCGTAGATGTCTCTAGGCAGACCGAGGTCGAGTTGTCTGACAAGACCGATATTCTCTTTGGCTTTGTCAGAGAAGAGAGCCCGCTTAAGTGCGCCCATGCATAAGGTGATGTCGGCGATAAAGGCATGGTTATAGAGGTGCCCTTCCTTGTTAAGGCCTGATGGCATATCACAAGCAATCTTTACCCCTTCAAAACAGTTGAGTCTTTCGAGGAGTTCACTGCTCTCTTGATCCATCTCGCGAGACAGTCCGGATCCAAAAAGGGCATCAACGATGACATCAGCGTCTTCAAGTCCATTGACGGGGTCCAAGCCGAGTGCCTGGACGCGTTTTAATTGGGTCTTGCCAATCTCTGTCGATGGTTGTTTGTGCAGGTAAAGACGGACGTCAAAACTAAGATGTAAAAGACGTGCCAGAGCAATACCATCAGCACCGTTATTGCCTGATCCGCAAACGATCAAGACTGTCTTGGCAGTAGAAAGGTTTTCTTTGATATAGGCAGACATCCCATTGGCGGCATGCTCCATAAGAAGGT
>JBFEXN010000137.1:0-4463 GCA_041562655.1 Sulfurimonadaceae bacterium | reverse complement strand
TAAGCGTGAGAACAATGAGATGAGACAATCTTGTGAGATCGAAAACATATCATTACTGAGCCGATGTAGAGAAAAAAAAGAAAAACTTTTTGCTCAAAATGATGATATTCTATTGGCTCGATCAAGAGTGGGTCTTGATATCGTCAATGCATATGTCGTGCAGAGGATACGTACAATGCACTTTGATCAAAATATGGAAAGGCTCGAAATACTGAGAGACTTGCATGTCAGTATGGATACGCGATTGAACCTAGGTCTCACAAACAATATAGCAAATGAGATAAACTGTTCCATCACGATGAAAGAACCTCTGTTCACACATTCTCAATTGGATCATGTTGGACTTAAACGAGAGCTGCCTTTAGAAACACAGACACTTCCTGATGGACAGATGCTGATCAAAGCATCAAGTCAACCCTACATAATGAAGATACAGTTCAAGGATACACCTTATGAGCACTTTATTTCAAATGATGGACTTGAACTGCGTTGTAGTCTGATGGGTGCGCCTATAGGATCACTGACAAAGGAAACCTTTTTGAAGGAAAAAGATATCCCAAATGAGTTAAGTGCTGCAGTGGGTAAGCTAGAACTGAAGTTCGAAGCAGAAGAACTTACTTTTTCGATTTTACCGGTCAAACTTGATACGGAAATTGTCCTCTATCCAGATGTGGGTTCAAAGAGCATAGCTTTTAGTCGTTGAAGTGTAGGTCTTTAGACAGAGTATAAGGTCTTTTCAGGTCTGCTTTTGTTAGAATGTCACAATTTAAAGATCGGAGTATCGATTATGGAAAAAATGTGGTCTGGACGCTTTAGCGAAGCTGCGTCATCACTTTTAGATGAGTTTAATGCCTCTATTATGTTCGATAGAGAATTATATCAAGAAGATATAGAAGGTTCGATCGCTCATGCTACGATGCTGGCAGAGCAGGGTATCTTGAGCAAAGAAGAACTTTCTTCTATTAAAACAGGTCTAACCCAGGTCAAAGAAGAGATTGAGTCAGGTCAGTTCAAATGGGAACTTTCCGACGAAGATCTTCATATGGCTATTGAGAAGCGTTTGACCACTATCATAGGTGACGCAGGAAAAAAATTGCATACGGCGCGTAGTCGTAATGATCAAGTAGCTGTAGATTTCCGTCGTTATGTCTTACGAAAGAACAAAGAGATCATGTCGCTTGTACATGAACTGATGAGTGCGTTATATAAAGTGGCAGGCAGTCATACAGAGACACTGATCCCAGGTATGACTCACCTTCAGCATGCCCAACCAACAAATTTTGCGTTTCATCTTATGGCCTATGGCTCTATGTTTAAGCGTGACTTTGAGCGTTTTGAAGACTCCTACAGAAGAAATAACATATCTCCATTGGGTTGTGCCGCGCTTGCCGGTACGCCGCACAATATAAATCGCCAAAGTACAGCAGAACAGCTTGGCTTTGATTCGGTCAGCACCAACTGTTTAGATACCGTTAGTGACAGGGACTTCGCGATAGAGATCTTGTTCAACATCTCAATGACGATGATGCATATCTCCCGTTTGGCTGAAGAGATGATCTTGTGGTCGTCGTATGAGTTTAAATTCATCACATTCAGTGATGCGTACTCTACAGGTTCGTCTATCATGCCACAAAAGAAAAACCCTGATGCAGCTGAGCTTCTTCGCGGAAAAAGCGGACGAGTCTATGGAAACCTTATGAGCTTGTTGACAGTGATGAAGGGTCTTCCATTGGCATATAATAAAGATACACAAGAAGACAAAGAGGGTGTATTTGACAGTGTTAGAACAATTGAGATCTCATTGAAGATATTAAGAGAGTCACTTCTGACTTTGACTGTTCATAAAGATAATATGGAAGCCGCTTGTAAGGTGGGACACCTTTCTGCAACGGACTTGGCGGATTATCTCGTAGAACATTGTGATATCCCATTTAGAGAGGCCCACTTCATTACAGGTAAGGCCGTTGCCAAGTCAGAAGAGTTAAAAATCGATCTCAGCGACATCTCATATGAAGACCTCAAAGCGATTGATGGACGTATTAAAGAGAACGTCATGCCATATATGAGCATCAAAAACTCAATGAACGCAAGAACATCCGAGGGTGGGACATCGACAGTTCGTACGGTAGAACAGTTGGCAAAATTTAATACATGGTTAGAGGAGAACAGATAATGAACGTAACGATCACACACAAAGAAGATATGAAATTTGAGGCGAAGACATCAAAGTCTTCTTTTATCATCGATTGCCCGACGATCAGTCCAATAGAGTACTTTTTAGCAGGTGCCATCTGCTGTACAGCAACGGATATTGTCATGGTGCCTAAAAAGCAGGGCATTGAAGTGACTGATCTTGTCGTAGATGGAGATGTCGTTAGAAATGAAGCGATGCCTCAAAAGTTCAACAGCCTGCATCTTGACTACCATTTTAACTCACCTGCAGAAGATGAACTGGCTGCGCGTTGGGTAATGGCAAGTATAGAGACCTATTGTTCGACATTAAACACGATCCGTGGTGTGACAAAGATCACTTATTCCATCACACACAATGGTAAAAAGATCCGTGATAAGGCTGAGGTCATCTCAGGTGAAACGCCAACTGATTTCGGTGCACTTGAAGGATGCTGCCCTTCATAAGGGCTTCTACTTAGACAAATAGGGCTCTCTCAAAGATGGAGCCTGTTCCAATAATCTTCATTCCTTCTTCTCTCACATCCCAAATTTCGTAAAAAAGTTATAGATTTGTAATATTTTTCTCATAGAATTGATAATCGTCTATACTGTATCGAATTATTAGAAGGGGGTATAAGATGACTTATGTTTTTTATACGATGACGTTTTTGCTCGGTGTGTTATTGGTCGCTGAAATAGTAGATGTCTTAAAAGGAAGAGAGTGGGGCGAGAACCCCTAATCTACAGGGTTTTTCTTTACGGTCTTGTCATCAGACTCCCGCATAAGAAAAGAGGAGCCTGACTACTAAAGAAAGTCTTTCGGGTCAGCATCTGCAAAATGCCCCCATGCTAACTTTGTCCCGCCTAGAACATGCCAATGTAAGTGTTTTACCTCTTGTCCACCGTTGTGACCGACATTGGTGATAACTCGGTATCCAGACTCTTTGATACCTACGATCTCGGCTACGTCTTGAATAAAAGTAGTCATACCAGACATCGTCTGCGGAGTAACCTCATTAAAACTGTCGACATGAAGTTTAGGAATGACCAAAATATGTGCAGGAGCTTTGGGGTTTAGGTCGTGAAATGCCATAAAGTCATCATTTTCTTTTACTAGGTTTGCTGGAAGTTCGCCGTTAACAATTTTACAAAAAATACACATATTGTTTTCCTTATTATGATTATAAAAATATTATAACCTAAAAATAAAAAAGATAGAGACAAATCCTATTAAAGCGGATTGTAATAGAGTTTTCACTATAATCGCGAGAATATTATTAACCCTATTTAAGGAACACCTTTGACCGAGTGGATAGAAAAAATTGAATCAGCCGACTCTCCTTCAGCACTTGAAGAGATTCGCGTTGGTGTCTTTGGTAAGAAAGGCGTATTGGCCAAGGCATTTGCTGAGATGAAGTCTGCAGCAAATGAAGACAAGGCCCGTATTGCCAAAGAACTCAACGAGACAAAAGCAAAACTAACTACACTCTTGAACGAGAAAAAAGTCGTACTAGAGACCCAAGCACTCAAAGAAGCGATGAAGGCCGAGGGGATAGATGTCTCCTTGTTCTCACCTTCAAGCGAACGTGGTGCGACGCATCCGGTGATGGATACTATGGACAGAGTCATCGAATATTTTTCGAACCTGAATTTCTCAGTCGAGACGGGGCCAATGGTTGAAGATGATTTTCATAACTTTGAGGCACTTAACCTTCCTAAATACCATCCGGCACGTGATATGCAGGACACTTTTTATTTTAAAGACGAGATGCTTTTGCGTACACACACATCACCTGTTCAGATCAGAACAATGATGAACACACAGCCTCCTATCCGTATGATCGCTCCGGGTTCTGTGTTTAGACGTGATTTTGATATTACACATACACCGATGTTCCATCAGATCGAAGGGCTTTTGGTAGATGAAAAGGGCAAAGTCTCTTTTGCGAACCTAAAGTTTATACTTGAAGGTTTTTTGCACCATATGTTTGGTGATGTCGATGTACGTTTTCGTCCGTCTTTCTTCCCGTTTACGGAGCCTTCTGCCGAAGTCGATATCTCTTGTATCTTTTGTGAAGGTGAAGGGTGTCGCGTGTGTTCTAAGACAGGATGGTTGGAAGTTTTGGGCTGTGGGATCGTCGACCCTAACGTATTTAAGGCAGTAGGGTATGAAGATGTCAGTGGATATGCATTTGGTCTAGGTATTGAGCGTTTTGCAATGCTTATTCATCAGATCCCTGATCTAAGGTCTTTGTTTGAAGGTGATGTAAGACTATTGGAGCAGTTTAGAT
>JBFEXN010000136.1:0-4485 GCA_041562655.1 Sulfurimonadaceae bacterium | reverse complement strand
TGGCTTTTTTATTAAGCATGTTTGCGATGATACCGTCTACCCAGGCAGTTCCTTCTCGACACGGGGTACATTGTCCGCATGACTCGTGATGATAAAAGGTACGGTGGCAATAGTCTCTACATTGTTCACAAGCGTGGGTTCACCGAAAAAATATTCGGGAGAAGGTTTATGCGGCTTCAATCGGGGATGACCGCGATTCCCCTCAAGGGATTCGATCAGTGCGGATTTTTCTCCGCAGATATACGCTCCCGCACCGCGGTGCACGGTGATATCGACGCGATAGTCAAAGCCCTTGACCCTTTCTCCCAGAAGCCCGTCTTGATAGGCCTCTGTAATCGCTTCATTAAGACGATCTGTAAAAAACTTGTATTCCCCGCGGATATAAATATAAGCGTCATGTGCACCGATAGCGTAGCAAGTGAGGATCATACCTTCGATCAGCAGATGCGGGTCATGCTCGAGTATCTGCCTGTCTTTGAAGGTTCCCGGTTCACTCTCATCTGCATTGACGACCAAATAGGACTTTTGGGAGAGTTGATCCATCTCCTGAGCTCTTGTCGCCAGACACCATTTTGCTCCAGCCGGTGCTCCGCCACCCCCTTTACCCCGAAGACCACTGTTCTCGATCTCCGTCTCGACGGCATAGGAAGGTTTGGTGAACACCGTATCCAGACTCTCATAAGCACCGTTTTGTCTGGCGACTGTTAGGGTGTGAGAATCCTTGATATCGAATCTCCGGCTGACAATCTTGCATATCATTGTGATAGCCTTTGAAGCAGGTCTTTTGTCTTTTCGATGCTTAGGTTTTCATGGTACTCCTCGTTTAAAGCCAACATGGGCGCTCCGCCGCAGGCCCCCAGACATTCCACTTCTGTAAGTTTGAAACGTTCGTTGCTCTCACCGACTTTGATGCCGAGTTCATCTTCAATGGTCTTAATAATATCAGCCTTACCGCAAAGTTCACAAGAAAGGGTCTTGCAGACTTGAATGTGATAGGGGGCAACAGGTTCAAGATTAAACATCGTATAGAAGGTAGCTACTGCGTAAAGATGAGCCTGAGGGACATCAAGCCTTTCCGCCAGATAAGCCATGGCCTCAGACGAGATATAGCCCTCTTGGTACTGTACCATCCATAGGGAGGGGAGTACAAGGGACTTTTTTTGAGGATAGCGCGGTAGCAGAGACTGAAACTGAGCTTCATGTTTTTGATCAAAGACAAAATTCATCTGTCCATCTCTCCGGCAATGATATTGATGCTTCCCAGGTTTAATATCGCATCAGCAAGCATACTTCCTTCGACCATGGATGTGTATGCGCTCATCGCACCAAAACTCGGGGCTCTTACTTTGACCTTGTGGGGATAGCCACTTCCATCTGAGACGACATAAAACCCAAGCTCTCCATTGGAAGCCTCAATGGAGCTGTAATATTCTTGAGCAGGGACTTTGACACCTTCATAGATCAGTTTGAACTGATTCATCGTACCTTCGATACTACCGTAGACACTCTCTTTTTGAGGAAGTACTATGGAGGGATCGTCCACGCAGATAGGACCGTCAGGTATATTTCCAAGGAGTTGTTTCATGATGCGAAGGCTCTGTTTGATCTCTTCAAAACGTACCATTATCCTGTCATAAATATCACCTACAGAACCTACGGCGACGTCAAAATCAAGCTGATCATAATAATAATAAGGAGTATTGACACGCATATCAAAGCAGACGCCGGAGGCCCTTAGATTAGGGCCGCTAAGGCCAAGTTGGATCGCCTTGTTTGCCGATACAGAACAGATGTCTTGGGTCCGATCATGAAAGATACGGTTATGTTCAACCAGACTCAAGGTATTTCCTACGCCCTCTTCAATCTCTTTCATGATGACACGTAGGTCATTTTCATATCCCTCATACAGATCATAACTCATACCGCCGATGCGCATGTACGAGTTTGTCAGTCTTGCACCGGTAAGTTTTGAGAAGAAAGTATAAGCAGATTCTCTGGGATTGTAGAGATACCAGTAGTTTGTGAGTGCTCCCATATCCACGAGTTGAGCCGCCAGACAGACAAGATGATTGATAATGCGTGAAAGCTCCATAAGCAAGACACGCACGGTGATCGCTCTATCTGGTAGTGTCACACCAAGCATCTCTTCTATGGTCTTTGCAAAGGCGATGTTGTTTGTCGTAGCGGAGCAGTAGTCGAGTCTGTCCGTGTAGGGAATGATCTGATTATAGGTATGATTCTCGCAGCTCTTCTCAAAGCCTCTGTGCAGATATCCTATCTCAGAGACGTTGGCGATGATCGTCTCACCATCCATAGCGCAGAAATTTCGGATTGTCCCGTGTGTAGCCGGATGAGATGGTCCGATGTTGATAAACATCAGATCTTTCATCGGTTCGCCAAAACTTCCGTCCTCCTCTTTTGATATCATCCCCTTTTCAAAAAGCCTCTGGTTCATCTGTGGCATCAAATCTTGAGCATCTGTACACAATTGTCCCTTGGTTGTGGGATAGTCTCGTCTGAGTGGATGGCCGTTAAATTGCCAATGGTTTAAAATACGTTCCTGGTTGGGGTGACCCTCAAAGATAACCCCGTATTGATCATAACACTCACGTTCTAGCCAGTCGGCTGCTTTGTAGATCGATGTGATACTTAGACATTTTGGCTCACTCAGATAGGTCTTTAAAAGGACAAACTCTTTAAAGTCTTTATGGCGAATAATATAGACGAGGGCAAAGCGTGTGGATGGAGCGTGAGGATAATCAAGATAATCAATAACCGTAATGTCCAGGAGCATCTTTCCGCCGGATTCATAGGCGAGTTTGATAGCGTCATAGATCAAACTTTCATCTAAAGTGAGCGTTGTGGACTTCTCGATAAACTCAGCTTTCGGATACGCTTTACGCAGGGAGTTAAGCATTGTCAAGTTTCCCGCTAAATTCTGTATTCCTCTCACGGGAGAGGGAATCGTTCTTGAGCTCTTTTTGAACCATCATAATAGCATCCAGGACAGCTTCGGGACGGGGAGGGCATCCGGCGACATAGACATCCACAGGAATGATCTCATCGATGCCCTGAAGAGTGGTGTAGTTGTCGTAAAATCCCCCTGAACAGGCACAGGCACCCATAGACACGACCCATTTTGGCTCGGGCATCTGATCGTAGATCTGTTTTAAAATAGGAGCCTGTTTATAAGAGATGGTGCCTGCAACGATTAAAAGGTCGGCCTGTCGCGGTGAAAAACGTACGACTTCCGCCCCGAACCTTGAGATGTCATATTTGCTTGATGCTGTGCTCATAAACTCTATTGCGCAACAAGCCGTTCCAAAGACAAAAGACCATAAGGAAGACTCTCTTGCCCAGTTGACAACATCATCCACGCGTGTTGTGATGACGGCATCACCTAAAAGATCTACTCCCATGTGAGAGCTCCCTTTTTGTAGATGTATATCAGTCCGGCAAGAAGAAGCCCTACAAAGGTAAACATCTCAAGCAGTCCAAAAACTCCAAGTTCACGAACATTGACAGCCCAAGGAAACATAAAGAGTGTCTCAACGTCAAAGAGGATAAAGATGATGGCTACAAGATAGTATTTGATATTGAAACGTTCGAAGCTGTCTTTGACACTGAGGCGTATACCACTCTCGTATACCTCGTTTTTGGCAAGGTTGTCAGATTTTTTTTGACCAAGTCGGTGGGTCATGTGAATAAGAAATGGAATGAACAGAAGCAGAAAAAACACCACCCCTGAGGCTAAGACTAGATCTGTATTCATATTATCACCCATAATTTCTAGTTATAGACATATCTTAGTGTTCGTATCGTTAATGTTTGTTTAAACTGATTGATTTAAAAAGGAGGATGAATGATCAGGGGATGTAAATCTTGTCTTGCATCTCTTGGTATTCCGATTCGACGGTACTTTCAAGAGTGATACCACCGCCGCTTTTGTAGACGAGCCCATCGGCTGTCTTCTCTATGAAACGGATCATCACCGCTGAGTCAAGCTCTTTACCGTCGAAGTAACCAAAGATACCGCTGAAATATCCACGTTCGTATTGTTCGACTTCGTTTATGATCTCAAGTGTTCTTTTTTTTGGAGTACCGCTGATACTTCCTGCGGGAAGCAAGGTACGTATGATGTCATCCAGTCTGTTTTGCCAATTCGGTCCAAGATCCCCTTCTATCTCGGAGCTGACTTGAAGAAGTTCTTTCTTTCCTGCTCTTATCTTGTCAATATAACGAAACCGGTTTACTTTGACCTCGTTTGATACCATAGAAAGGTCATTTCTAAGCAGGTCAACGACCATGATATGTTCAGCCATCTCTTTTGCATTTGCCAAGATCTTTGCTTCGGCATTATCGATAGATGCATCGATGGTCCCTTTCATGGGAAAAGTATAGATCTTATTCTCTTTGATCTGTACAAACCTCTCCGGCGAAAAACAGACGAACTTGTCTTGAATGCGAAGCTTGAACGGAGCGTTG
>JBFEXN010000135.1:0-4525 GCA_041562655.1 Sulfurimonadaceae bacterium | reverse complement strand
GTTACCGACTTCTCATCAATTGCATCTATCTCTAAGAGAAAGATCTGTGTTATTCTAGGCGTCTGTGCATTGAAAAAGAGCAAGGCATCTTCATACTCTTCACTTCCCTGTGGGATCTGTGTTTTACTGACATCACACTGCAAAGCATTGAGTGCATGTGTCTCTTCTTTAAAGAGTATACTTGTCGCTTCATCTTCTGGAAGGTCTTGGGCCTCGTTTATAAGATAAAAGCTGTTGTTATCTTTGACATACAGCTGAGAAATAGGCAGTTTTTGCTGTTCTTTGTCTCCGCCTGTCAGGAGATAAAAGTATTTTTGGCTCTGTATAAACCTGACATGAAGTTTGGAGAGTTGTGTTGACATCATCGTTCCTCATAATTAGTAGACGAATTATGCTAGTCAGTTGCCAAAAAAGAGATGAAGGCAAAGGCTAAGCGTAAAAGTTAAGAAAGTGTGAAGACTCTTTACCGGATCAAAAACTTATTGAAATAGACCTCAGTGATAAGAGGAGATCCAAGATAGTTGTTGATGTTTTGTTGAATCTTATTTTTGATCTTCTTCTTACCATCACTTGTATTGGGACGATAGTTGTTGCCATAGATCGAAAATGTCTCAATAACTGCATTTTGTATGATGATCTTATTTTTAAGCAGAGTGCCAAGACATTCGTCTTGGCACGAGATAGAGACGTTGAATCTAAGGTGATGTGTGTTGTCGATGTTGACATCATAATCACCAATGTTGTAGATATTGTCTTGTTTGGATTCGACCGTAAACTTTCTGTTAGTCTCGATACTTGCACTGCCAAATGCAAAACCGAGACTATCCATGGAAGCCTTTTTTTTAGGTAAAAGTGAGTTAAACAGTATCAGAATCGAGACGAAAATTATCAAAGAGACTATGATGAGGGAGATTCTGGTGAGTTTTTTATTTACTTTGAGTTGATTTGCCTTGTTTTTCATTGAAAGGATTTTAGCAGAAAGATGTATGAAAGACCTGTGTTTTCTTGCTACTTAGCGAAAGAGACAGCAGTTTGATACTGATATACTCATCCTACCCAAATATTACAGCTTATTATGATTCTACGCGTGAGATCATATCTGTCCAGATCTTTTTAACACAAGTTTTGTCAGTATTGGTCCGATGAGTTCATGGATGATCGTCGTGGCGATGATAACGTTCAGGATAAAGGGTGCGACAGAGACAAAGGCGGCTTCGTTTTGCAAAGAAAGAGAAAGCCCAATAACAATCCCAGCCTGTGGAAACAGAGCCAGACCCAGGTAGTGTTGAATGTCTTTTTGTGCATGGGAGAGCCTGGCTCCCAGGTATGCACCAGATATTTTTCCCACAAAACGAAGCAGTACATAGCTCAAGAGGACCAGAGGCATCGTCATCATCATCTCAGGTTTTAGATGCATGCCGGAGAGGATGAAAAAGAGCATAAATATTATCTCTTCAAGATGATTGTCTATCTCTTCTTGCACAAGGTCATATTCATCAGATACATTTGTCATGACCAGGCCCATGACAAGTGCTGATAACAGCGGCTCCAAGGCCCACATCACGTTCAGGCTGTAGACGATGAAGACCATCCCCAGTGTTGATATCGTTTCCATCCCTTTGTGACGAGAGAAGAGCTTGTCGATGAGGCTTGAGAGGAGCGCACCAACGGCACCAAGCAGCGTGCTGTAGAGGATGACGAGAAAGGTGTCTGTCAATGCGGAGAAATGAATGGTATCCATGCCGACAAGAACGTTACTGACGGTAATGGCAATAGCGAAAAGGATCAGAGCCATGGCATCATCCAAGGCAACGACCCCTAAAAGCGTCATGGTGAACTTCCCCTGTGCTTTAAACTCATGTATGACAGCGATAGTAGCGGCTGGTGCGGTTGCTGTTGCCAGGCCTCCGAACAGTATGGCGATGATAAGGCTGTGTTCATCCGGAAGTGACAAGATGTCCGTGAGAAGATAAAATCCGACAACAACGCTGATAAAGGCGAACATGGCTTCAAAGAAGGTGATGGAAAGGACCTGTTTTCCCGTTTCTCTAAGATAGGAAAATTTGAGTTTTGCACCGACCATGACGGCAATCAAAGAGAGTGACATGTCAATGACAAAGTGAGTGTCGTTGACAAAACTCTCGGGCACGATGTTAAGCAGCTCCGGTCCGATAATCAATCCCAGGACAAGATATCCAACGACTTTTGGAAGTGAGATCTTAGGGCTTAGCCACTGTATAAGAGAGCCTAAAAGAAAAATAATACCAAGATAAAAGAGTGTATGCATGTTGTTATTGTATCATGGAGGAAAACGTTTTGGCTTATATCAGGTCCGTTATCTTTTTAGGTCCCATATTTAAACTGATACATCATGATAGAAGCCGCTACACCAACATTAAAGCTTTTGATGCCTTCGACCATCTCTATCGAGACGACGTGGTCACAGGCCTGAAGGACCTCTTGAGAGATCCCCTTTCCTTCATGCCCGACAAGAAGGACCCACTTCTTTGGTACCTTTACCTGCGAGAGTAGGATAGCATCGTGTGTGACTTCTGCGGCAAAGATGGTATAACCATTTTCTTTGAGGGTCTGAATGGTCTGGAAGATGTCATCATACAGATGCGTCTTAAGCTTACTGACAAGACCCATCGAGACTCTAAGTGCACGTCTTGAGTAGGGGTGAGGTCCCTGCTTGGGCAAAAGATAAGAGTCTACGCCTAAGGCTGCAGCCGAGCGCGCGATGGAACCGATGTTTTCAGTGGAGCTTATCTCATCTAGCATGATGATATTCTCTCCCAGCTCATTTAGGTTTGTCTGCTGCGGGCGGATACCATGCATCATACAGTTGTGATGGATCTTGTGCCCTACGATCTGTTCCATTAGCTTTTTGTCCGCAACAAATAGATGAGGGATACCTTTGTCCATGATAAGCGTTTTGTACGTGTCATAATACTCTTGCGTCGCCAAGATACTTTTGATTTTTAGTGAGGTCTGTAAAAGTATATTGACGACCTTTGGACTATCGGCGATAAAGGAGTTGTCCTGCGTGAAAGCGTTCTCTCTCAGTTTTGAGTAGATCTCTAAAGCGGGATCGTCAAGTTTTTGTATTTTAGTCAAAGTCATGTCGGGATTTTACTCACATCTGGCATCAAAAGTGATAAAACCTTGAAGTACTCATGATACTTCGTCTTCTTGTTTCATCTCAGGAAGCATTTCTTCTTGTACAGTATTGGAGCGTTCCTCTTGGGTCAAGACTTCAAACTCTTGAAGCGCTCGGTACAGGTTCTTCGTAAAACGCCTTGTCAAATGGATATCATTGATGACGATGGTCGTAATGTTCTTGCTCAGACCTGGACTTTGAGCGATAGAAGAGACACTTTCGAGGGTACTTTTATACGAGTTGTCGATTTTGTGAAAATTCTTTTCCATCTTTTGCAGATTCTCATCTTCCCCTTTTAAAAAATCATGAAAGATAAGAATACTGTTGAGGATCTGATAGCGGATATTTCGGTAAACATGCTGTACATTCGAGATCTCGATGCCAGAAAGAAGCTCAAGGTCTTGATGCATGTCTTTGATCGCCTTTGAGGCCGAGGCAAGACGTGTAGCGATCTCGGTAAGGTGCTGGAGACGCTTTTGTTCCTGTTCGGTAACGATATGAAGCGAGACAGCCAAGGCATAGTCGTAGATCTCGCCCTCGAGCTCTTGCAGTTGCGTGTAGAGCTTGGTGCAGGAGATATCTAAAGTCTCTTTGGACTGATCTAGAAGTTTATCGATGGCATGACGTTTCTCCAATGCTTGAGGGGGAGGGATGTTGATCGCCAGAAGAGAAAAATCACTGACCTTGTGTATGAGATGGTGTATCTCCTGCTGGAGGCTCTCCAGGGCTACGATGGGTACATTTGCGGATACGGTATGAATGTATTTTGTCATCACAAGCGGCTTTTTTGTAAACCTTTTCTCTAAAAAATTTGCCAGCTGAGGTATCCAGAAAAACCATAGAAGTACACCAATGACATTAAAGATGGTGTGAAAGAGGGCTAAGGCAATAATGGGCTCATTCAACGGTATGAGAAAGAAAGTCAGTTTTGTCAGGGGTGTGATCAATACCAAGGCGATGATAGCGGTACTTAGGTTAAACAGAAAGTGCACGGCAGCAGCACGCTTCTTATCCGGAGATCCTCCGATGGACCCCAAAAATGTGGTCACGGTAGTCCCTACATTGGCACCGATGATGAAAAAAGCAGCCATGTCAAATGAGATGAGGTGGGTAAAAAGGGCACTTTGTGCTATGGCTATAGCAGCAGAACTTGATTGTATGATGGCAGTTAGGATGACCCCGATAAAGAAGAAGAGGTAGATGCCCAGTTCTTTATAGTCTGTCAGGTCAAAGTCTTTGGAGATAAAACTGAAACTCTCTTTCATCCCTTCCAGGCCCAAGAAGATAAGACCGAATCCTACCATGGCTCTAAAATAGTGCTTCCAGTGGCTCTCTTCTTTGATCAAGATGGATCCGATACCACCT
>JBFEXN010000134.1:0-4569 GCA_041562655.1 Sulfurimonadaceae bacterium | reverse complement strand
GATAGACTTGAAGATAGCATTGATAAACTCAGGATCGATAAGGCCAAGCATATCGGTTACCGTCTGGACATCCACAAAATGTTTTGAAAAGATAATAGCCTGATCAAGAAGGGTCAATGTGTCACGAAGAGAGCCTGAACCAGAACGGGCCAGGATTTCCAAAGCCTCGTTCTGATATTCGATGTTTTCAAGATGCATGATGTGACTGAGGTGGTTGATTATATTGACCGTTGATATCTTTTTAAACCTGAAATGCTGGGTACGACTCAATATTGTTGCAGGAAGTTTAAGCGGATCGGTCGTCGCAAGGATGAATTTCACAAACGCCGGTGGTTCTTCAAGGGTTTTCAGAAGAGCATTGAAAGCCTCTTTGGTAAGCATATGGACTTCATCGATGATAAAGATCTTAAAGCGCGCCGTTGCAGGCTTATATTTTGTATGTTCGATCAGGTCACGTATATCGTCGATCTTACGGCTAGAAGCGGCGTCCATCTCGATGATATCAATGTGCCGGCCCTCGTTTGCCATCGTACAGTGCTCACAGGTCTCGCATGGACGGGAGCTTGGTCCGGTCTCACACATCAAGGCTTTTGCAAATATACGCGCAGTCGAGGTCTTTCCCGAACCCCTCAGCCCTGAGAACAGATAGGCATGAGATAGGCGACTGGAATCCAGAGCCAGTGAAAGCGTCTGTGCGATAGTCTCTTGACCGATAAGGTCTTCGAAACGTTTGGGACGGTATTTTAATGCTAAAACTTCTGAGTTTTCTTTCACTTTTTGCCTCTGAGATAAATTATATTTATATTATCACAAGAAGATTAAAACGGGGGTAAAGAGCAGCGCTACAGATCAAGCCATCTTTTTGCGACAGAACGCAGCGCTTCTGGGTTTTCAGAAGCAAAGAGCTTTAAGTCCGTGTTTTCAAACTTTTTGTGAAAATCATAATGGTGTTCCAGGTATTCGACTATGGCTTCACCGGAATGTATAAGGAGTGTGTTGCCCCCAAAGTACTCGGAGATACTTTCGGATATGAGTGGAAAGTGTGTACAGCCAAGAATAACGGCATCAGGGTGTTCCAGGTCATTAAAGTAGTGCTTCATCGTACTTTTTAGCACATCTCCCGTGTAGAGTCCTTCTTCTACGATAGGTACAAATAGGCCAGTTGCACAGGCAGAGATATTGGAATACTGATTGGCAATGAGTGGTTTTTCATAGGCCCGAGAGTTGACCGTAGCCTGTGTTCCTATGATCAATATATTGGAATTTTTGTCATTTAGTGCATTCTCTACGGCTAAGATGCCAGGTTCGACCACGCCGACAACGTCACAGTGGGCATGCTCTTTAAGCTCATCAAGGGCGTAAGCACTAACAGTATTACAGGCAGTGATGAGTAGATCGATATCAAAGTTTTTAAAAAACTCCAAGGCTTCCAGAGAGTAGCGGATAATGGTGTTTTTGTCTTTTACACCGTAAGGAACGCGTGCAGTGTCACCAAAGTAGATGATCTCTTCAAAAAGCTGGTGCTCAAGGAGGCTTTTGACAACTGTTAAACCGCCGACACCACTGTCAAATACACCAACTTTCATGAATGCTTATGCACCATCGTTCATCAGAGCCAAGAACTCTTCATTGTTCTTGGTCTTTTTTAACTGACCGAAGATAAATTGAAGTGCTTTGACCTCATTTTCCTGTTTATGCAGCATCGAGCGTAGAACGAAGACTTTTTTGAGGACGTCTTCCCCGATAAGAAGCTCTTCTTTACGTGTACCTGATTTAAGAAGATCAAGTGCAGGGTAGATACGGCGTTCAGCGATATGACGGCTAAGAACGACTTCCGAGTTACCGGTACCTTTGAACTCTTCAAAGATGACTTCATCCATACGGCTTCCTGTTTCGATAAGAGCTGTCGCGATAATAGTCAGACTGCCACCATTTTCGATGTTACGAGCAGCTCCAAAGAAACGTTTCGGCTTATGAAGAGCATTAGCATCCACACCACCGGAGAGGACTTTACCAGAAGAAGGCGTGGCGGTGTTGTAGGCCCGTGCAAGTCTTGTAATAGAGTCAAGTAAGATGACAACATCTTTACCCATCTCAACCTTACGCTTGGCACGTTCGATTACCATCTCAGCCACCTTCACATGGTTTTTGGCAGGTTGGTCGAAAGTCGAGTTATATACCTCTCCTTTGACAGAACGCTCCATGTCCGTAACCTCTTCAGGACGCTCGTCGACAAGAAGTACCATGAGGTCAATTTCGGGATGATTGTAAGTAATACCGTGGGCAAGCTCTTTCATCAGTTCGGTCTTACCTGAGCGTGGAGGCGCGACGATAAGGCCACGCTGGCCTTTACCGATAGGTGAGAACATGTCGAGCATACGTCCCGTAAGGTTGTCCGGGTTATACTCAAGCTTGATCTGATCCATGGCGTAAAGCGGGGTAAGGTTATCAAAAAGAGGACGCTTTTTACTCTCTTCAGGCGGCAGGTAGTTGATCGCTTCGATCTTAAGCAGTGCATAATAACGCTCCTGCTCTTTTGGCGGACGGACTTGACCGGTCACAACGTCACCGTTTCTCAGTGCAAAACGTTTTATCTGTGTGCTTGATACATAAGCATCATTGACTGAATCAGAGAAGTTTGTATCAGTACCGCGCAAGAAACCGTAGCCATCTTGCATGATCTCTAAGATACCTGTAAAAAGGATAAAACCACCCTTGTTTGTCTGCGCTTTTAGTATCTCGAAAAGAAGGTCCTGACGTTTTAGTTCATTAGGATGCTCGACTTTGAGTTCATCAGCTATCGCGATAAGGTCATCTAGGGGTTTGGCACGAAGGTCATCAATGTTGTAACCTTCAACCGGTACGTGGGTTCTATTGTTAGTGTTCTTTTTCTTGTTATTTGAGTTTTCGCTCATCAATGCCTCGTTTGGGAGTTGTTTAGTCTAAAAATGCTTGTTATTCCAGACTTATCTTGTGAAGTAGCAGCTTGAAAGCTGTGAAAGATTAACTTTTGTATGAGCGTATTTTATAGTAACTTTAAGCGCTTGTCAAGCTAAGCGAATAAAACAGGGCCAAATTATAGAAGGCAGGTTTTCTTTTTGTTTAGCTCAAATATGATAATATCTTGTCAAATTTACACAGAAGACAATTAATGAACAATAGACTATTCTTTAATACCAAGATCAATGAGGAATTTGCCTCTGTGCTCTCAATAGAGAGTGAAGAGATAGGTTTTTATCATCTGCCAGATGCCGATACCAATGATTATAAGCAATATGCAAAAAGTGTAAGGCAAAAGGATATAGTCGTTGTCGGAATCGGAGGAAGTGCACTTGGGGCACTGGCAATTTATCATTTCTTGGATCTGCATCAAAACTTTGAAAAAAGCCTGCACTTCATAGATACTACCGACCCTTTAGTGCTTCATCAAAAGATCGAGCAGATCGATCTTGATAATGCACTGTTTATTATTATCTCTAAATCAGGTACCACGGTAGAGACTATTGCTGCTTTGAAATATATACAGACCTTTGTCCCTATCTCAAAAGAGAACTATACGATTATCACTGATCCCAATTCGGCACTAGAAGAATTTGCTCAGGCTTATTCCTTAAAAGTCTTTAATATACCGACTAATGTGGGCGGACGTTTTTCTGTCCTCTCTGCAGTGGGCCTAGTGCCCCTTGCGATCATTGGTGTGGATATCGATGCCTTGCTTGAAGGTGCAAAAAAGATCAAGACCTCATTCTTTGAGAATCTTGGGTACTGCGAAAAGCTTTTGACAAAGGCAACATATTATGCACAAAAAAGCAACTCATGCAATATCAACTGCCTATTTTCGTATTCAGAGGCTTTTAGAGAGTTTAATGCATGGTATGTACAGTTATGGGGTGAGAGCTTAGGGAAAAAACAGCGTCATTCTCAACTTCATGTAGGGCTTACCCCGGTCGGGTTGATCGGACCGACGGATCAGCACTCTTTCTTACAGTTGATTGTCGATGGAAAACGGGACAAGACGGTGACGGTCATAAAGATCAAAGACTTTCAAAATAGCATGAAGGTACCAGAGGTAACTTTACCAGCATTAGAAAAACTGGATATGTTGAACGGATATGGTTTTGAGGAACTTATCAATATGCAAGCCGATGCGATGATCGAATCTCTAGAACAGCTTGAGTTTATTCCCCTGGATGTCATTGAGATAGAGAGGGTCAATGAGCAGACTATGGGAGAACTCATCTATTATTATGAGCTTTTGACAGCGCTGGTCGCTCAGATGCTTGATATTAATGCTTATGATCAGCCTGGTGTTGAGATGGGTAAAATAATTCTAAAAGACAAGATGGATAAAAAGTAGTTGTGTTTTGTTTCTTTTTATCACCTTTAAAGTCATTATTACAGAAGCAACATAACTTTTAACGCGTTTATAAATAATAAATAAGTATAAACTAAATTATAAATTCAATAGGAAAATATATGTATCTTTTTACATCAGAGGTAGTTAGTCCAGGACATCCGGACAAATGCGCCGATATTATTGCCGACAGTATAGTCGATAGATTGATCATG
>JBFEXN010000133.1:0-4590 GCA_041562655.1 Sulfurimonadaceae bacterium | reverse complement strand
GCGCGGTGGACGGGACTCGAACCCGCGACCCCCTGCGTGACAGGCAGGTATTCTAACCAACTGAACTACCACCGCATATATTTAAAAAATGGTGTCCTGTGATGGACTCGAACCATCGGCATCCTCATTAAAAGTGAGATGCTCTACCAACTGAGCTAACAAGACATTTTTCTCAAAAGCTTAATCGCTTATGAGGCCGAAATTATAGGAAAAAGAACTTTTTTTGTCAAGGTTTTTTTGAAGGAATTTTAAAAATATTTTTTAATTACCCAAATACCCGCTTTTAAGCAGGGGACTTAGGAGAAAAACAACTCTTTATCAATACTGATCAGCATCTTGATAGCATAGAGGGCACTCTGCTCTTGTATGTAGTTTCTATCTCCATACAGGTTCAGTTGTTCCACCTTTGTCTTTTCTCTGGATCGTACACAGACGTAAACCGTGCCAACAGGTTTTTCCTTAGTACCGCCATCTGGACCAGCGACTCCACTGACAGCTATAGCATAGTGCGCGTCACTGACATTGAGTACTCCCTCGCTCATCTCCAAGACGACCTCTTCACTGACTGCTCCGTATTTTTCAAGTGTTGCATTGTCCACAGCAAGCCAGTTTGACTTAAGCCGATTGGAATAGGTGATCAAAGAACCGTCAAAGATAGCCGATGAGCCACTCTCCTTGGTGATAAAGGAGGCAATAAGACCACCGGTGCAGCTTTCGGCAAGTGATAGCTTCTTTCCTGCATGTGAGAGCTTCTCTATAATAAAGGCAGCTGTATTTGAGGCAGGGATGAGTTTGTTGTTCAATAAAGATTTTGCCGAGGAGATAAACTGAGAGATATTTCCATATTTTTTACTTTCAATATTGACTAGTATCCACTCTCGGACGAGCAGAGAAAAGTGGAGTTTGACTTCATAGGTCTGTGCCAGCGGTGTCAGTAGGGCATTTGCTGTCTCTATGTCAATATCAAAGAGCTGGATGTTTGCGAAGCGCGCCTCATTTTTGATAAGCACTAAAGGGAAGTTTTCTCCCTCACCGGCTGTGATGACATTGATCTGGCTTTTCTTGTATTGCAGAAGATAGGTGTTCTCTTCAAAGATTGATGTGGAGGAAGGGATGAGCATGTTCTCTTTTAGGATCTGGTTGTCAGCGGTGATAGTACACAACAGTTTACCGATGACACTTGATGCCGTCTTAGTAGAGATGATCAGGAGCTGGACCTCTTTGTTTAATAGATGTTCCAAATGCAGAAAAAGAGCATTGTCATTTTCTGGAAAGAAATAGAATGTGTCAATCTCTCCGATGTATTGATGTATTTCACGTTTGATAAACTCTTGAAAGGGGAGGTTGTTTTGAAACTTTCTGCCTACAAATAAAACAATTTTTTCCACATATTTTCCTTCATAATTTGAGGAAAAGTATATCATAGTTAAAAAAATAGGTATAAAAAGGGAGAAAGTAAATCTCCTTGTCTGTCGACAATGTATGTGATATCAGTCTTTTTTAATCGCTTTATAGATATAATGCAAAACTTTTTTAGATATAGATTTTAGGATATTGAATGAACTACAAAGATACGCTTCTTTTACCCAATACAGCATTCCCGATGCGAGGAAACCTGCTAAACAATGAAGCTCCACGCTATGCTGCATGGTTTGAAAAAGATGTATATGCGAAGATGAAGAGAAACCGCGACAACGCAGAGAGTTTTACTCTTCATGATGGACCTCCTTATGCGAATGGCCATACGCATATTGGGCATGCGCTAAATAAGATCTTAAAAGATATTATCATCAAACAGAACTATTTTAACGGTAAGTCTGTGCGTTTTACTCCGGGCTGGGATTGCCATGGTCTACCGATAGAACAGCAAGTCGAGAAAAAACTTGGCGGTAAGGCAAAAAAAGAGCAGCTTGAGACATCTGAGATTCGTCGTCTTTGTCGCGAACATGCTGCAAAATTCGTCGATATTCAGCGTGAGGAGTTTAAACAGTTGGGTATCATTGCCGATTGGGACAAGCCTTATGTGACAATGGACTATAAGTTCGAAGCCAATATCTACCGTACACTGTGCTCAGTAGCCAAGAAAGGTCTTTTGACTGAACGTTCTAAACCGGTGTTCTGGTCATGGGCAGAGCGAACAGCTTTGGCAGAAGCAGAGGTAGAGTATGAGGACAAAGAAGACTTCTCTATCTTTGTCGCTTTTGAACTTTCAGATGAGGCAAAGATCCGTGCTTCTATTGAAGGTGATGCTGCCTTGGTCATCTGGACAACGACGCCATGGACACTTCCGGCAAATACGGGTATCTCTTTAAATCCTGAAGAGAAATACGTTCGTACTGCGGATGGATATATCGTCGCACAAAAACTTTATGAGCAGATGATCGAGCAAGAAGTCGTTAAAGGCGAGGTCGTTCAGACCTTTGATGCAACAATCTTTGACAAGCTGCATGCCGTCAATCCTCTTAACGGAAGAGCTTCACAGATCGTTCTTGGCGATCATGTATTGATGGAAAACGGTACAGGTTGTGTCCATACTGCTCCGGGGCATGGTGAGGATGATTACCGTGTTGGTCTGAAGTACAACCTTGAAGTCGTTATGCCGGTTGATGAGACAGGATGTTATGATCAGACCGTTGTCAGAGAAAAGCTTCTTCCTAACCCGGAAGAGTTTGTCGGCAAACATATCTTTAAATGTAATGAGACGATCAATGAGCTTCTAGGTGACAAGCTTCTTAAAGTATCGAAGTTTATGCACTCATATCCACATTGTTGGCGTTCACATACTCCATTGATCTTTCGCGCGACAAAGCAGTGGTTTATCTCAGTAGATGAAACTCCAGAAGGCGAGGCCAAGACATTAAGAGAGATCGCTCAAGATGAAGTCGCGAAAACGGCTTTTTATCCTGAGACCGGGCGTAAGCGTCTGACATCTATGGTCGAGAACCGCCCTGACTGGTGTATCTCACGACAACGTGACTGGGGTGTTCCTATCGCGTTCTTCCGTGTAAAAGCAACGGGTGAAGTACTTTTGGATGAGAAGGTCCTGAACTTTACGGCGATGGTCTTTGAGATGCAAGGTTCAGATGCATGGTACTCTATGCCGACAGAACAGCTTTTATATCCGGGAAGCGGTTACAAGGCTGAGGAGTTGGAAAAGGTCACGGATATCTTGGATGTCTGGTTTGATTCAGGTTCGACGTGGAACTCAGTGCTTAAATCACGTAACTATGATGCCGGAGAATACCAGGCTGACCTTTACCTGGAGGGATCAGACCAGCATAGAGGATGGTTCCAGTCATCTCTGTTCCTCTCTGCTGCAGTTGAACATAAAGCACCATATAAAGCACTTCTTACTCATGGGTTTACTGTGGATGCCAAGGGTGAGAAGATGTCTAAGTCCAAGGGGAACGTCATTGCTCCGGACAAGGTCATAAAAGAGTATGGTTCAGAGATCCTTCGTCTATGGGTCGCCCTTTCAGATTATCAGACAGATTTGAAAATATCGGACGATATTTTGAAACAGACTTCTGAACAGTATAGAAAGATCCGTAATACGTTTAGATTCCTGCTGGCCAACATTGATGATCTGGAGCAAGTATTGGCATATGAAGAGATCGGTACTATGGACCAGTGGATCGTCTCAAAGGCAAGCATGGTCTTTGATGAGGCTCATGATCTTTTCAGTGAGTACAACTACGTGCAGGGGATGAGTGTTATCACCAACTTTATCGTTAATGAACTCTCGGGTATCTATTTGGCGATTACGAAAGACAGCCTTTACTGTGATGCAAAAGACTCTACGAGCCGTCGTGGTTCACAATCGGCAATGGCGATTATTCTAAAACCACTGTTGATGCTGTTAGCACCTGTGTTGACTTACACAGCGGATGAGATCTTCGATACACTTCCAGCCGTACTCAAAGGGGATGCGGAAGACGTCTTTGACTTGGTATATGAATCTATCGATGCACCAGCTTCACTCTTTAATGAGACATATATGACCGAAGCTAGAGATAAGTTCTCCGTTATAGTGGATGCCCTAAAGAAAGAGAAGACGATCAAAGACACACTTGAACTTGTCATCTATACAGAGGGTGAACAGGTCAAATCTTTGGAACGCGTAGATGCAGAAGATTGGTTCCAGGTTTCTAAGGTGATCTTTCATGATGAAGCAAATGAACTTGGGACTTTCGAGGTTGAAGGCGATACCTTTAAGATACTAAAAGCAGATAAGGCTAAATGTCCACGTTGTTGGAAGTTTAGAGCTAAGGAAGAAGATTGTCTTTGTGAACGTTGTGCTGAGGTGATGGCTTAATGCCAAGTTTAAGTGAAGCCGTTCCGTTTTGGTTTGTCCTTGCAACGATAGGGTTGATCTTTGTGATGATATTTATAGCAATTTATATGATTAAAATTAAAAAGGAAAAGATGTGATAACACTCAAAGAAGCACTGACTTTATCTCCTGAAGAGATCAAAGCTTTTCGTGAAGAACTCAAAAAAGAGATCGAGGCGAAAAAAGAGCTGAACGCTTATGTGGGTCTGGAAGAGTCAGGCGAGGGGATCCCTCTCTTGATCAAAGATAATATTCAAG